>JAAYEB010000087.1 GCA_012728995.1 Fibrobacter sp.
CATGAGGATTTTGATACTGCAACAATGACACCTGAAGAGCTAAGGGATTATAAACGCTCAACGGAAGCACCGGTGTCTGTATGGTTACGAACTAAAAGTAATGTTAAACTTGACAATTCTCTTATCGATGAGATAATTCCTGAAATTTTTGTCTCGGAGCGCAAATCAAAAATAAAAACATCAGCGTTTTTTTCATCGTTTAATGGATTTTTGCAATATAAACCATCCGTTAAGGCAGAAAAATGGTTTAGGTCCGATGCATCCGGGCAATCACCATTTAAACCTGCTTCAAAACAATCCTCAGATATGGGTGGACTCTCCTTTAGAACCAAAATTAACAGTATTGCAGAAAACAAAAACCTCAACTGGATTGTACCTCTGTGTATAAACTGGGAACATTACAGATCTGACAGACCCGGATATGAATCATTTATAGAATACAGCTTGTTTCCTTCTATAGAATTAAAAAATAAAACAGTAAATTCAAATGTTGGCGTTTTGATGGAATATGAAGATTATTATCGTACAGGGTATGATCTTCTTGATGTATTCCGTTTTACAGCCAACGCTGATGCTTCGGTACGTGTATCAAAAATGTTTTCTTTTTTTAACCTGATCTGGATTGGAGACAGGTACACGAAATCTTTATCTATTAGATCAATCAACCGTTTGGAAGGCGTTTATCGTGGGAATTTTAACGTAAATGAAACTTTCAGAACTAATATAAGCCTGCGGGGAACTTATGAAAATGAACTTGACAATTCAATTCCAGATTCTGTAGACTCCAGGCTGAATGGAAAAGAGATTTTTCTTTGCCCCGGTATTGAGCTAAATGTCAATAAAAAGCTGTATTTTGGACCAGAATTTCAGTGGGAATACAGGTGGGCAGAAAATAACGATGGTTATTTTTTGTGGGAACAGAGAAGCGTAATGGAACCTGTATTGTGTATCCGATGGGGATCAGAAATGGTTGATGCTTCTGTGAAGTGTTCTTTCCGTTATGAAGATATTGGAAAAAATTTTGAAATGTTCAAATCCGATAACCGTTCAATTCGTGTAAATTCAGAAGCTTTAATTACACCTTTCAGTTTTCTGGTTTTGAATCTGTTTGCTGATTATCAGTATCGAAAATATGCCCCTTTCGGGATAAATGGGCGTATTACTGAAAATTTATCTGTTTCGGGAAGTGTAATGATAAAATTGTAATAACGAATTTCATGTCTACTAAATAATAAAATCTCTATAGGCTTACTCTTTGCTTCATTTCTGATTATTAAAAAACCTGATTAGCCAGGTTTTTATATGACAGTACATAAGTACTGGTACTGTCAATTGTTAGTGCACAACGATGAGATCTCATTTGTTGCACGTTTTGCAAACATTTCTGGTTGAAACATACCATTTGAAGCACCTGAAAGAACTGTTACTATTAAAGAACAATCAAACAAAATACAAACTGACTTGAATATGTCATTAAAACAGATCACAATTTTAAGGTTTTCAGTATCAATTTTTTTAACTGTAATAATTTTTTTAATTGATATTATCATACCTTATGAATATCTGGAATGGCTTCTTTATGTAATACCCATTCTTATTCTCTACAGAATCGACAATCCAACTTATATCCTGATTGAGCTTGGGTTAATAGCTGTTTTACTTTTTGCAGGTATCATCATAGAACCGGATATAGATATACCACTTATCAGAAATATTACACACAGGGTGGAGGGCTTTCTAACATTTGTAATATTTTCATTTTTGGTTTTCCGGTTGAATAAAACACTTAATGAACTAAAAACAGCCAATATTCATTTAGAGAAGCGAAGCAGGGAGCTTGCTGATAGTGTAAGAGAACTGGAGTCATTTTCATATTCTGTTTCGCACGATTTGAGATCTCCTTTAGGAACAATTTCCGGTTTTATCGATCTGTTAAAAGAGGATTATTCAGGGTGCCTGGACCAGTCTGGTCTGGATTATTTAAATGTCATTAAAGTAACTTCTTCAAAAATGATCAGGCTGATAAATGACCTGTTAAGGTTGTCAAGAGTATCCAAACACGCTATTGAATCAAAAAGGATTAGTTTAAGCAGCCTGGCTGAATCAATTATTGATGATTTACAGAAGTTAAATAGAAGAGAAAATATGAAAATAATTATAAATCCAGATATGATAATCAATGCAGACCCAAATCTTTTTGGAATAGCGATCTCTAATCTTATCAATAATGCATGGAAATACACAGCAAAAAAAAACGAGCCATTTATTGAAATAGGAAAATTTCGTAAGAATTCACAGATCATATTTTTTATAAAAGATAACGGAGCGGGATTTGATCTTAGCAAGTCAAGGGATCTGTTTGAACCGTTTCGTCGTTACCATTCCGATCAGGAGTTTCCAGGAACAGGTATAGGTCTTTCAATTGTAAGAAGAATAATCGAACGGCATGGAGGCAGGATCTGGGCTGAGGCAGAACCGGGAAAAGGAGCAACCTTCTTTTTTACTTTAGATCAATAAAAGGAGTTCCAACAAAGGTGAACAATGATATAAACACCATTTAGGGTTTGCGAACAATAAGCTTATAACATATCATTGTTCGGGAATGATCATACAAATAAGACAAAATCCACCAGTATCGGTACAAAATGGTTCAACCAGAAATCGTCTGGAAGTGGCTGAAAATTGAATCGCATTGAAGAACAGTTACGGGTCAGGATTTAATCATTATTCTGATTGTTTCAATCATGTTTTTTGATTCCTGTTCAATTTCACTTATTGTACTGTCGTCATCAATATCACCAAGTACAGCATTGAGTTCTTTTTCTGTATCGTATATCATTGTGCGGAATGGATCATCAAAATCTTTACTACGTGACAATCTTGTGTTTCTGACAATCTGCTCACATATTGGGATCGCTTTTTCTATAGCTATTTTTAAAGTAGAAGAGTTGAATTTTTGAGGTTCAACCCCTTCCAGCGTTGCCAGACAACCAAGAGCATGTCTGATTTTCAGTTCGTTATAACGGGATTCGTAATTATTATAAATAGCATGTATGTCATCCCAGGTAGAAACAGATGAATCAATTACTATTTTGTCAATTAAGTCGGTCAGATCTTTTTCAGCCCATATCTGACCGCCACAATTGATCCAGTTCTTTTCCCTGAGCGGAACAGAAAAATCAAAACTGGCAAGGTCAGAAAAGTCGATAATGGTTTTTACAGAGTACCACCTTATCATCTCCAGGTAAGATTTACGGGCTTGAAAAGCATGTTTTATAAAAACCGGTCGGTTACCTCTTTCGATTTTTAAAAAAGATTCAAGTTCTTCGGGAATGTATCCATTATGTTCAAAAAGAGTTTTTCCTTTATATTCACACTCCTGCATGGATGGAACTTTACCACCATTTTTCCTGAACCAGTTTTCTCCAACTGCAATTTCAAGTAATTTTACCGCTTTAAACATCTCTTCAACAGTATCTGGTGCAAGTGGGTCGTGTTCAATTATCTGGTCTTTGTGAATTCTTTTATCTCGTTTACTGAATTTGAGGCGGCTTCGCATTAATGCATACATGTTACAGTAAAACCAGTATGCGGGGAATAATAAAAGGCAGTTTCTGGATATATTATTTACTCCCAAGCTGAAAGGAAAGGGGATGTTCAGTTCTGATGGATAGTCACCTTTTACGAGCATTGTATATGAAGCGAATTTGCTGTTATGCTTGAGGCTGGTACATAATCCGGGCCAAAATCCGCGTGAAGCCCATATCTCACCATCATTAACCCTTGAATTGTGATTGGAACCAATGGTTGCACCAGCAGCAATATTACATTGTCCGCCAATAGCAGATGCAATGAGAAAGGAATTGTTATGATGCTGTGCATGAGATGGAAACAAAAGACAATGAGCAATTTCACAACATGAGATAGCGGAATTATCTCCAATATAAGAATGCATTATCCTTGCACTTTGAGATATCGACACATTGTTGCCGGTAACGACTGAATTTAACTGTGTACCAGAATCAATTCTGTTACCAAAACCGATCAATGTATTCCGTAATTGAACGCCAGCTCCAATAAATGATGATTCGATATCATCACTGCGTATAGTAGTGTTAAGTATAACCTCAGCACTGTCTATGATGGCGTTTTTACCAATTTTGCTGTCACGAATA
>JAAYEB010000088.1 GCA_012728995.1 Fibrobacter sp.
AATAAACCTGAAACAACCCCAAATCTTAGAGCTGAAGTCAGATTAAGACATTCTTTAACACTCAGAGTCCGTGCATGCAGAAGAATTCCATAAGCACGATACACTTTATCTGTTAATTCCAGCTTTGCATCTTTAAAAATCCGCTCGCGCGCTTTCCTCTCATGACGGATTACTTCATTAATGGTTCTCTGTGTATTTTCCAAAAATGCCTCTTCATGAGCACCCATTGTAGCCTGATTTGAAAGCTGGAAAAAATTACCAACCACTTCGGAATGCTCACCAAAAAAGCCCCTTGTAGAAATACCCATCTGACTTGCACCCTGCAATACAGCATCAATCGTTTTTGTAAGTACAAGACCTGGTAAATGCATTAAAAATGAAACCCTTAATCCTGTACCCGAATTAGTTGGACAACAGGTAAGAAACCCTCTAGCCGGATCAAAAGCAAATTTAAGCCTGCTCCCTAACTCATCATCCATCTCATTTATCGTATTCCATAACCCGGCTGCCCTGAACCCTGAATCTATAGCCTGCATCCTGAGATGATCTTCCTCATTAATCATGATGTTTAAACGATGAGCAAGATCAGAAGCGACACCCCTGTCACCCTCAACTTTAAGCAAATCAGCACTTACAATTCTCTCTTCAACAAGAAACAACTGCTCAAGATGATCCAGACCGGAAAAATTGATCAAATCAAAATTGCTGAACTTTTCACTGTCTTTGAGAATATCCGAAATTTCATTAAAAATTTTTTTTCGCTCTGATTTTTTAGCATGATAACAGAAATGATGATTCGCAAGATTACGGGCTAACCGAATCCTTGTCGATGTAACGACATCAGATTCGGGACCATTATTATCAAACCATGCAGGTAATTGAATACTACATTCTGTTAACTGATTATTTTTCATTCAACACCCAGTTTTTTCAGATTATAGATTGCATCCCGAAGCATTGCAGCCTGTTCAAACTCTTCATTTTTAACCGCAATCGCAAGTTCCTGACGCAAACGCTTAATCTCGTTATTAGAATGAATCAATTTACCAACTGTTCCCTTGTACTGTTTTCCCTTATGTACCGAAGACCCGTGTACCTGTATAAGCAAATCCACTATTTCTTTTTCAAAAGCCCTGTAACACAAAGAACAGCCTAACCATCCTTTGTTTCGAAAATCTGAATACTTGATCCCACAATTAGAACAGGTCTTGTCTGGTTCAACTGTTTCTTTTGATTTTATCATTTCCTCCAAAGATTCATCCGGTACAGATATATTTATTCCCTTTTTCTTTGCACACTCTTCACACAAATGATAAACATGTGTTTCATTTTGTGAAATCTGGGTCAGATGAATACTTGCAGGCTGAACTCCGCATTCATCACACATTTTCATATTTTTTAAACCTTTGTAAAAAACAGATCAAATCGATCCACTACATAAATATAATAAACGAGAGGTCCTCTTAGAAGCCGTTTTTATTAAAGGTTCACTGTAAAACCTGTTTACAACTTTGTTATCAACCAGTTACGCTGTTGTTCCTGCGCGCTGTTCATCCTTTATCATACATCCATCCTCCAGATATAATACCCGATCGAGTTCTGAAGTAAGCTGGCTGTTATGAGTTGCAATAAGAAATGTCTGATTTAATTCCCGGTTTGCTTTTTGAAACTGCTGTAACAAAAGCTCACCATTTGCCTTATCAAGATTTCCGGTAGGTTCATCTGCCATAATCAAAGCCGGATTATTAATCAATGCCCTTGCAAGAGCAACCCGCTGCCGCTCACCACCCGATAATTCTGAAGGGAAATGGCTTAAACGAGCCGATAATCCAAATATATCCAGAATCTCAGCAGCGCGAATGCTCGATTTCTTTCTGGATTTTCCTAGTATCATTGCAGGAATAATCACATTTTCCAATGCTGTAAAATCAGGAAGCAAATGATGAAACTGAAATACAAAACCGATATGACGGTTTCTAAATTCAGCAAGTGATTTCATCGACATCCCACCAAGCTGCAAATCGCTGACAGTTACCTTGCCACTGTTAAAATTATCCAGTCCTCCCAGGATTTGAAGCAGTGTGGTTTTGCCTGCACCAGACACTCCAAGCAATGCTACCATCTCCCCTTTTTTAATTGAAAATGTAACATCTTTCAGAACATCAAACTCACCAGCATCATCCCTGTATATTTTGCGTAAATGTTCAACCTTGACCATCATCGTCTCTGACATGCATTATTCTCTTTTATAAAATTGTTCTTACCAATAACAACCAGCAGACATCTATCTTATTCATACCGAATCGATTGGGCCGGCAACATTCTGGATGCTTTATACGCAGGGTAAACAGTTGTTAACCAGGCAATAACATTCGCCGAAATATAAACAAGTAAAATATCGGCCCATCTTATAATAACCGGCAGTTTATCAATAAAGTAAATATCGTTTGGCAACCCAATCAAACGATATTGATACTGAATAAAACAGAGCAGAACACCCAAAGATACCCCTATCGTTGATCCTACAAATCCAACAGCAATACCATATATCATGAAAATTTTAAGTATTGATGAGGACCTGGCACCCATACTCATAAGTATACCTATTTCACGCCGTTTTTCTGATACTGTAGTCACGAGAGATGAGATGATATTGAGTGCTGCAACAAACATTATCATTGATATCACAATAAAAATTATCAGCTTCTCAAGTTTCATCCACTGAAACAACGATCTGTTCTGCGACAACCAGTCTACCGATCTGTATGGATACCCACCCAGAGATTCCCGAACCTCAGAAACAATATCACCTGCATTAAAAAGTTCTGTAGTCTTTATCTGAAGACCCTCAACACCTTCCATATTAAGCAGATTTTGCGCAGATTCTATAGACATATAAACAAGCGTAAGATCATATTCATACATGCCGGTTTCGAATATGCCAGTCACTGTAAATCGAGCCATTTTAGGAACAGGATCTGCTTCACCTTCCTGTTTTGAAAGGGCCATAAACACAACTTCAGACCCCTCTCCAATACCCATTCTGTCGGCCAGCCCGGTACCAATACAGATTCCGGGAAATTTCCTGCCTCTGTTAGACTCCACACTATCGAGTCTGAATTCCCCCCATTTTATGGTTTTATATAAATCAGTTACAGTTTTTTCCAATCTTTCATCAACACCAGTAAACATAACACCTTCCTGTACCTGATCATGCTCGATTCCACCTTTTCCACTTATATAAGGTGCTGCACCAATCACTGAAGGATGCTTAAGGATTTGCTGACGTACTGATTCGTAATCTTTTATCGGGCGGGAATGATACTGGAGTATTTTTGCGTGAGCCTGGGTACTTACGATACGATCCCTGACCTCTTTTTCAAACCCATTTGCAATAGACAAAGCAATGATCAGAACAAAACTGCCCAGGCATACTCCCAAAGCAGTCACATAGGTTCCGATTTTTCGCTTTCCCCTGAGATATCGAAACGATATAAATCTTTCAAAAGCTGTCATTAAATATCCTGTTTTATCATTTTATCAGATTTCAAACGGTCATACCCTTTTTAAGTTAACTGCCATCCCTGAACCATAATATCAGTTCAGACAATGTACGCCTTAAATTTTATGCACACTCTGACTAATTCAAACTTAAGATAATGGCCTCATCAAAGGAAACAATACTACATCTCTCAATGTAGAGGAATCGGTCATAAGAGCAATCATACGATCAATCCCCATACCCCATCCTGAAATTGGAGGCATTCCGTACTCCATACATTCGAGAAATTCGTTATCGATATCCATTGTTTCCTGATCCCCGTGCGCTCTTGCTTCAGCCTGTTGACGAAATCTTGAAGCCTGGTCAAGTGGATCAACCAGCTCCGAATATGCATTAACAACTTCCCATCCGTTAACGACAAGCTGAAATCGGTCAACCACAAGCGAATTTTCATCATTTTTCCTGGCCAGAGGCGAAAGATCAAGCGGATGATGAGTAATAAAAACAGGATTTATCAACTGCGGCCTTGATACTTTTTTATATAAAAGATCAATTAATGTTCCACGTCCTGCTTTGGAAACATCAATTTCTGCTTCAAAACGTATTCCCTTGCGGTTTATCTCTTCAAGCAGTTCCTCTCTGGTTTCAAACATATTAATATCAATTCCACAATCTCTTAAAATCAGATCCCGAAAAGATATCCTTGGCCATTCACCATCAAATGAGATCTTCGTGTCCCCATAAACAAGCTCAAGGCCTCCGTTTACATTTAAAATCAAGTGCCTGAACAGCTTTTCGGTAAAGTTCATGTTGTCGATATAGTTCCAGTATGCACAATAATATTCCAGGAGAGTAAAATCGGGAAGATGGGATGCATCCAGACCTTCATTTCGAAATGAGCGGGCAAATTCATACACTTTGTCAAATCCACCGGCAATAGCACGTTTCAGGTATGTTTCGGGTGCTATTCTAAGATAAACATCAATATCAAGCATATTATGATGAGTAATAAAGGGACGAGCCAAAGCTCCACTGGCCTTGTTGGTCAATACAGGCGTATCGATCTCCATGAAATCATTAGAATCCAGGAAATCACGAATGGTCTTTATAATTTTAACCCGTTTTTTAAACCGCTCTCTCGATTCCTCAGACATGATCAAATCAAGATAACGCTTGCGAAGACGAAGCTCAGGATCTGTTATCCCGTGAAATTTTTCGGGGAGTGTTCGCACTGATTTTGACAAAAATTCAAACTTATCAATATCAATAGTTTTTTCACCCGTTTTTGTTGTTATTATCTCCCCTTCAACACCAATGAAATCACCAATATCCACCAGAGATTTCAGATCATTAAACTGTGATCCCACTTTATTTTTCTGCACAGCAAACTGAAGCTTTCCTTCGACGTCTGCCAGATGACCAAATGCCAGCTTTCCGAAATACCTTAACCCCACTATTCGTCCGGCAACCCGAACACCTTTGACTCCATCATCAAGCCTGGCAGCCTCATGAAGACGGTGAGTACGCTCAAAACGATCTGCATAAGCATGATAACCAGCATCTTTAATCTGGGGGATTTTGTCCAGACGTACTTTCATCTGTTCATGAATCTCTTCCTGCATGTCCACAGATTTCTTCTCCATAATAAAAAACCGACCTCTAAAAGTGTGATGGCATTTTTAATGAAATGAACTCCAATTACGAAAATGATTTATTGAATATTTCATTAATAATACCCTGCTTTTAAAACAGCACAGGAAAATAGTTCATATAGAATGGTTTTCAAAACTAATTAGAAAAAATCAGTTAAATCAAAACCAGTTTGAAAAAAAGTTCTGGAAGAAACAGTGTTAAAAAAAGATTTATAGAAAGGTTATTGCGGTTATCCCATTCCAATTATACGGTACACTGAGATCCAATGATCATTTTAGGGCAAAAAACTTCACTTGTTTTTTTTTGCATTTCAGAATGTTTTGTCGACAATTTTATACCGGAATCGAGTTCACAATCGAGTTTTCACCCGGGTTGCAAATCATTTACCGATGTCTGCTGTCAATGACAGCTTAAAAATTTATCACAATGATAATGCGTCTGTTTTATGCCAATAAAACACCTTCGACTCGTGTGAATTTCAAGCTTTTATCCTGCGAACAGAGTTCGAAAGCCTGTACACAATATATTTGGTACAGGAGTATCCAGCTATAAAGTACAATTCAGGGATTTGATTATTGAACAGCATCAAGTCCGTTTTGCAGGTCTCTTATGATATCATCAACATCCTCGATACCAACTGCCAACCGAAACAATGTATCAGAAATACCCAGTTTCAACCTTTCTTCACGAGGATAATCGTAATAGCTGACAAGAGCAGGATGGGTAATGAGGGTTTCAACTCCACCTAAACTGGGACCAATAAAACAGAGTTCAAGTGCATCGAGAAACTTTTTTGATTCCTCCAGAGACCCATGAAGTTCAAAAGTTACAACACCGCCACCACCACTCATCTGCTCTTTTGCGATTGCATAATGAGCATGACTTTCGAGAAACGGATAGTATACTTTTTTTACAGAAGATTTGCTTTCGAGGAATTTTGCGACTTTGAGAGCAGACTCATTCTGACGCTGGACCCGTAACGGGAAAGTTTTTATTCCCCTCAAAAGTAAATAGCAGCAATGCGGATCGATTACTCCACCCATAGACTTATGTAAAGCCCTGATCTGGTCCACAAGTTCCTTTCGCCCTAAAACAGCACCTGCAAGAATATCATTATGACCTCCGAGATATTTTGTAGCACTCTGTAAAACAAGATCGATCCCGAACTCAAGCGGCCGCTGGTTCATCGGAGTCCCGAAAGTACCATCAATCAGAGTAAGTACATTGTGTTTTTGTGCAATTTTTTTCAGTTTTTTAAGATCAAATATGTTAAGGTAGGGATTTGTCGGGGATTCAGAAAAAATAAACCGGGTATTTTTCTGAATGGCATTATCCAGTGCCCGATAGTCACCAAAAGAAACAATCGTACACTCAACGCCGAACCTTTTCAGATAAGAGCGGCAGAATTCAAGCGTTTTTTTGTAACTGTCATCAGTAATTACAATATGGTCACCGCTTTTAACCAAAGACAGGATCGTAGTTGTTATTGCACTCATTCCGGAGGAAAAAACAACGCAATCCTCAGCTCCTTCAAGATCTGCCAGACGTTTCTCGGCAATTGTAGCTGTAGGGTTACCATATCGGCCATATTCGAAATGTTCCTTGCCCTTTCTGGTGTACTCCTCAATATCTTTGCTGCTGGAAAAAGTAAAGGTGGCAGTCTGAACTATAGGTGTTGTAATAGAATCCGCGTATTTAGTTCTGCTTTCACCTGCATGAATAGCACGTGTACAGATTGATTGCACCTTCTGCTTATTACGGGCGTCCACTAAAGCCATATCATCCAACCTTTTCTGAAAATAAAATTCGATAAATCACATTTTGGCACTGTACAATTTTTTAAGATTCCTTTTTCAGGTATATAGAACCGCACAGAACATAAAAAATAAATCATATTGGCAGAGTTCTCAAAAAATACCTGATATAAACGAAAAATATTTATATGTGACACAAAAAAAAACAGAGGTAAACGGCTATATAACCGGATCGGGCATAAACAGTTGATTAAACGTACGTTCTGCAAAAAGGTCGGTCATTCCAGCTATGTAATCTGTAATAATCCGCCATGAATCTACGCTTTCATTAAAGTTAGTGTTTTTTATAAAATTAAAAAACACTTCAACAATAGGAGATTCCTTTAAAACAGTTTGAACAAAGATCTGGTTCGCACCACGATCCGACTTTTCAAGAATTTTTACCAGTTCATGATACAGCAACCGGATCAGATTTGCCGCCTTTTTCGATTTTCGCTCAACTTGCGGATGTTTGTAAATATTGCGATAATTAAACTCTTTAAGCTGATTCATATAACTGAAAACTTCATCACTCATTGCTATTTCATCTTTTCCAAGACTCGATGCAATAGTGTCATTGACAAAAGCTCCAATAATCTTTCCGTTATCAGTACCCAGATTTTTGGCAATATCAGGAGGTATATCTGTTTTTTTGACCAAACCGGCCTTAACTGCATCCTCCAGATCCCGTCCCAGATATGCGATTCTGTCTACAAGCCTTACAAGGCAACCTTCCAAAGTTGCCGGGTAACAACAACGATCTTCAATCGATTCTATCTGTTTTATATCTCTTTTACGATCCGGGGTCACAACCTGCTCAAATCTTTCACCACAATGAGTAGTAATACCATCACGAACCTCCCAGGTAAGATTCAGTCCTGCGCCATAATTGGTCAGTTTATCCACCACTCTTAGCCCATGTATCTCATGTTTAAACCCGTTTTCGACTCCCTCTTCCTTCAGAATCTCATCAAGAACTTCTTCCCCGGCATGCCCAAACGGTGGATGTCCCAAATCGTGCCCCTTTGCAATGGCATTAATCAGATCGATGTTAAGATTAAGACATCTGCCAATTACAGCCGCGATACTGGATACATGAAGAACATGTTCCATACGGGTACAGATATGATCATTGTTTGGAGAAAGAAAAACCTGTGTTTTATGTTTAAGACGCCTGAATGGAGGTGAATGTAAAATTCTGGTTTCATCACGGGCAAATTCAAGACGAAAAGGGTCCCTTTTCATCGGGAATTTACGCCCCAGAGACTCACTGCTTTTTTTTGCAAAAGGACTCAGTTTTTCCTCATCCTCAAGAAGAAATCGACGAATGTTGAATTCAGGATTCATAGTGTTTCTAAAAAGTTGTGAACAAACAGCTCCTGCTCTTGCGTATCTATGGCAGGACGAAATTTTCTTACGGCCGAAATAGCCTTTTCACCGCTTATGGCAAAATACTTCCCGATAACGCAGGATAATACAAGACCGGTTCTGCCAATTCCAGCATAACAATGAACACATACCGGTTTACTGTTATCAAGTCTTACGATAATATCTGATATAAGTTGATCAAATTTAACATTATCATCAGGTATACCATAATCGGTTACAGGAAAATAGATCCATTCCAGATTAAAATCAGCACATATCTGTTCTACTGTACCCTGAGGTTTTTGAAGAGAAACGAGGCATTTAACCCCGTCAGAAACTATAGTTTCAATATCATTTCGCACAGCATCATCACCCGGTATGAATCTACCCGGGATGTCTGAACCCGCGAGTTTTTGAGGGATAACCCAGGAAAAATTCTTCAAATTACCACCTTTTCTCTAAACACACCTAACTTCTCCTTTAAAATTTCAGTTCAATCCGCTTTACATGGTTAAATTGAATATCGGTAAACCCTGACCATCCAACGAACCCGGGAAATCTCTTATCTCTTGATTCTTAATTATTTATAAAGCCGTACGCCAATTTCCAGCAGATTATCTTTGCTGTCAAAGCGTCCATTATCAATAATATAGTTTAAAAATACCGATCCACCGAACCGGTTAAACTGCCCGTTTATTTCCAGACCTGTTTCCTGCCAGAAAACAGTACGTTTTCCACCCAAATCAAGCATTGTTGTACCTGTCAAATTCAGTATGTTTTTTTTCCAGTTTAACAGGGCATATCTGTATACAAGTTTGAGTTCATGCTCATAATCAGGGATATCAGACATAATTTTACGCGGTTCAATAAGTCCACCAAATTCCCTTACATAATACCCCCAGACAAAATACCAGGAAAGCCGATCAAGCATATTCACACTGTCAGATTCATTGATCAGATTGTTAAAAGAGTGTATTCTGTAGTTTTTAGAACCTACCCCCATAAAAAGCATATTCCAGTAAATTGTTGGTTTTTTATCACGGTCTATTTCGTGAAAACACCTGTGATCCAGCCCTGCCTGAAAGAATACCTCTTTTGTCCGGTACTCGTAAAATGGAGTCAAACTGAATGCTATTTCCTGAGGTGCAAAAACCAAACCTGAAACCGAATGACCCATGTTTGCTTTCTGATCGGAACGAAAGATCAGGAAATTGTTTTTCCTTATCCTCATCAGGAAGATTTCGATATTATGATTCACTTCACATAAATATTTTTCATAAAACATGCTGTCTTTCTGGAATGCAAAAAAACGCAGATCTGAATCGAATTCTACATCAGGCAGAAGGGTTACATTCTCTTTAACAGTTTTCCAGAAATCTGCAGCATTAAGTGAAATACACAGCACAAAAATAATTGAGATTAAATACTTGAATTTCATGCATATCCTTATGTCATTTTATACCATAATCAGCCGATTCCGGTATAAAATAACATTTTGGTATGTGAAAACAGGTATTTTATGAACTTACAGACATTATT
This sequence comes from Fibrobacter sp., assembly GCA_012728995.1. GTDB lineage: Bacteria > Fibrobacterota > Chitinivibrionia > Chitinivibrionales > Chitinispirillaceae > JAAYEB01. Next base: position 9,856 of record JAAYEB010000088.1, read on the forward strand.
CAGCCCTAAACCGGGAATACTCAAGAAATTATATTCCGGAAGATTCAAACACAGACCCGGTTTAACCGGACCAATAAAACCATACCCGAAAGGGACAACCGGTTTCAAAAACAGTTCTATCCCGGAACAATAAATCGCTCTTTAATAAAACTTATCTTTAACTACAGTATTGAAAATTTAACTGTAACACGTTATTTTATGCTGTTTTAATTTTAATTAAATTTTTGAGAGTTCAAATTCGTACTAGTAATCCATGAAACTACTAATTTTTATTTCAATACCTTTAATTTCAGCATTAATCGGATGGCTGACCAATTATATAGCCGTAAAGATGATTTTCAGACCCAGAAAAGAGATCCGTTTTCTGGGGATAAGAATTATTGGCTTACTCCCAAAAAGGAAAAAGGATCTTGCCAGGAAAATAGCAGATACAGTAGAACGTGAACTCATATCACATAAGGATATCAAAACGATTATTCAGTCTGAAGAGTTTCACCTTAAAACTGTTGATGTTATTAAAAACCGTATTGATGAATTTTTATGCAGTAAAGTTTATTCAAATCCTTTGTTAACAATGTTTGTTTCACCTGATGTAACATCCCGTATAACAGAAACTATCATGGTTGAACTGGAAAAAGAGATACCTGTAGTCATTAACTCTCTTTTTGAAGCAGTTGAATCAAAACTTGATTTCAAAAAAGTTATTGAGGAAAAAATTCAGGCTTTTGAAATGAACAAACTGGAGTCTATTGTATATTCAATAGCATCACGAGAATTAAAAGCTATCGAGTACCTTGGCGGCGCACTCGGGTTTATTGTTGGTTTGATACAACTTGCAATAATCTCTTTAGGAGCTGTTTATGCATAATTGTCGCATCAATGAACATGGAAAATTTCTTTTTTTGGTGCTGCTGATAATAACAACCTCCTATCCAGTTACCCTTAAAACTGATATAAGTTCAGACAAACTCACTGTCGGTGATATTCTCTATCTTAAAATAAGCGCCAAGATCCCTAAAAATACAGTTCTCGCGCCTCCCGAAACAGAAGACAAAATCAGTAATATTGTTATCAAGGAATGGAACACGACAAAAACGGAATTTGAAGAGTTCGACAGTATATCGGTTGATTATACCCTGACAACATACATCCCGCAAAACTGCACCATTCCATCACTACCATTCATCCTGAATAACTCCGAAGAAACCACTGATACACTTTTTTCAAAAGCGATTCCTCTTGAAGTAATATCAGTAATCACTGAAGCAGACAGCAATATTGATATAAAAGATCTCAAACCTCAACAAACAGCAGGCAAAGCTCCCATGTGGTGGCTTTGGGTTACCGGTTCACTTCTTTTAATAACAGTACTAATTTTGCTTGCAAAGATTCTGTTCAGGAAAACTCAAAAATCCTTTGCTCCACCTCCTCCAAAACCCCCCTTTGAGGAGGCGATATCGGCAATTCATGAACTTGAATATAAAAACTATCTCCAGAGAGGGCTTGTCAGAGAATACTGCTTTGAATTGTCAGAAATTTTCAAACGCTATATAGCCAGAAGATTTTATATCAACGCTGAAGAGTTTACTACTGAAGAGATGGTTGCATGGCTGGGCATATCCGGCCTGGAATTAAAATACCGTAACTCTGTAGAATGGTTTTTCCGTACAACCGATCTTGTTAAATTTGCACGTCACACTCCCGACAACTCAATTGTTGACCGTTTTATGAATGAAGTTATCAGTTTTCTTGAAGCAACGAAACCAATTGAAACAGAACCGAACGAAAAGCAAACCGGACAGAAAGAGACTGAAACTGCTCAAACCGGTGATGGAGAGAAGCAATGACATTCAGAAATCCTGAATTTCTTTTCATGTTTCTTTTATGGATACCCATAATATGGGTTTACATTTTACGTGAGCGAAAATCCAGGGCTGCAGTTCGTTTTTCTGATCTTGGTGTACTTAAAAAACTTAAACCTTCACTCGCAGCACGTACTCGTCATATTGTACTCGTACTCAGGCTTTTAGGTTCTGGCCTTTTAATTATAGCCCTTGCAAGACCCCAGGAAGGAAGAACAGACGAGGAAGTTTCCACAGAGGGAATAGATATAGTTCTTGTCCTTGACATCTCTGAAAGCATGCGTGCACTTGACTTCAAACCGGAAAACCGTCTTGAAGTAGCCAAACAAACCCTGATAGATTTTATCAGGAAGCGGACTCACGACAGAATAAGTCTTGTAGTCTTTGGCTCCAGAAGCTATACAAAATGTCCATTAACACTGGATTATGATGTCCTTCATCAGTTTATCGCAGATGTAACATTTACTGAATACAGCTCAAGAACAGCCATTGGGACTGCTATTGCAACGGCTGCAAACCGCCTTAAGGACTCCACTGCAAAAAGCAAAGTAATTATTTTACTTACAGACGGAGCAAATAATGCAGGTGAGATCCCTCCCCTGACAGCTGCCAAAGCTGCTTCAAAGCTGGAAATGAAAATCTATACTGTAGGAGTGGGTAAAAAAGGCCAGGTACCTATTCCGGTACAAATGCAAAATCCTTTTACCGGCAAGATTGTAAACCAGGTACAAATGATGGAATCGGATCTTGATGAAGAATTGCTTGAACAGATTGCAAGTGAAACAAATGGACAGTTTTTCCGTGCCAATAACCCCGAAAAACTCAAGGAAATTTACGACACAATCGACAAGCTGGAAAAAACCGAAATTAAAACAACTGTCTATACCTCTTATGAGGAAAAATTTTACCCATGGTTATGGGCTGGTTTTATTGTCCTTATGCTGGAACTCATTCTCCGGCATACCAGGTTTAGACGCATTCCATAAGAGAAAACGGTTATGAGATTTGGAAATCCGGAATATTTTCTTCTTTTGTTTCTGATACTGCTGTTTATCGGTTTTTTTATCTGGGCATATCAGCAGAAAAAAACCGCTCTTCAACGGTTCGCATCTCTTAATTTAATCAAAAAGCTGACTCCATCAAGTGGCTTTGGACGCCAGATAACCAGATGGACCCTGTTTTGCTTTTTCTTCGTTTTCCTCGTATTATCACTTGTACGTCCCCAATTTGGCGTAAAAATGGAAATGGTTGAACGAAAAGGTATTGATATCATAGTCGCTCTTGATATTTCGCAAAGCATGCTCGCGCAGGATATCACACCCAACAGACTTGATCGGGCAAAACATGAAATTTCCAAACTTATTGACATGCTAAAAGGTGACCGTATCGGAATTGTTGTGTTTGCAGGTGAAAGCTATGTACAGTGCCCTTTGACACTGGATTACGGGACTGCAAAAATGTTTCTTAATGCAGTAACTGTCGGATGGGTCGGTATTGAAGGCACATCCATAAGTGATGCAATAAAAAAATCAACAGAAGCTTTTCACTCCAAATCAAAAAAACACAAAGTACTTATAGTAATATCGGATGGTGAAGAACATGAGGGCAAAGCTGTTGAAGCTGCCAAAGCTGCTGCAAAAGAAGGGGTCATAGTTCACACAATAGGAGTGGGTTCCGAAAACGGTGTTCCAATTCCAATAAGCAGCGGTAACAGAAATATTGTTTACAAAAAAGATAAACAGGGAAACCTGGTAATGACAAAACTGAATCCTGTAACACTGGAAAAGGTTGCTCTCGAAAGTAATGGCAAATATTTCCATGCCCAATCGAATCTGGAACTTTCCAGAATTCTTGGAGAAATTGCAAGAATGGAAAAAAAGGATCTTGGTTCCGGAAAACTGGTCACTTATGAAGAACGATATCAGATTTTTCTTTTTATTGCACTGTTTCTTTTATTAATCGAATTTTTCATTCCGGAACGTGTAAAACAGAAAAAGGAATGGAAAGGACGGTTTGAATAATGATACTTACCAAATATCGCTGTTTCTTTTTATTGTTTGTCATTCTATTTTCCATCGCATTAAAAGAATCCTGTGGTGATGAAGTATACACAAAAAACCAGAAAGCAAATAAACTGTTTAGTGAAGGAAAATATGAAGAAGCTTTAAAGTTGTATGAAGACGCTCTTCTTCTCTCCCCCGCAGACAAAGCCCTGAAAATGAATAAAGGCTCTGCACTCTATCGGCTTGATGATTATCAAAAAGCACAGGAGGAATATCTCGAAGCCCTGACACATGAAGACAAGAAAATCAGGGCAAATGCACATTACAATCTGGGAAACATCCTGTTTCGTGAAGGTGAACAGATGTACAAATCCGGTAACCCGCAGGCAAACGAAAAGTTTAAAAACGCTCTTGAGCACTATATTCAAAGCCTTGATCTTAACCCAAATGACAAGGATGCAAAATGGAATCTTCAACTTGCTCACCAGATGATTCAAGAACTGGATCAGGATCAGGATGATCAGGATGATCAGGATGATCAGGATGATCAGGATAAGCAGGATGATCAGGATCAAGAACAGGAACAGGATAAGCAGGATGATCAGGATCAAGA
>JAAYEB010000089.1 GCA_012728995.1 Fibrobacter sp.
AGATTTGTGCCCGTTTAGAACATGAGAGTAAACCTGAAGACTGAATGAAGAGCCGTATGTGGGAAAGCTGCTTGTACGGTTCCGAGAGGGTTCGGGCAGGTAACTGCCCGTTCTACTCGACAATTTTCCTAATCGTTTTGTTTCGAATTTCGTATTAATTATTTCGAATTTTCCATTGTTATTGCGGGGTCGTGTGCGCCCGGCGGACATGATAATAGTTTATCTTAACATTCAAAAGACATTTGCATAATGCTGTGGGACAATACCCGATCAAAGGGCGGAATTGGTCTGGTTGTTGCATTCTAAGGTAATTTTATTTGAAAAGATCCGAAGGAAGTACCGCTGTTTTCGTTCTTTTTAAAAACGAACAGAAGAAGCAAGTGCTGATTACAAACCGATTCAAAAGGGCGGCTGTAAAGGAGCAAACGGCATGGCAGAAATAACCGAGAACATGGTGGAATCAGGCATTCCCGGCTTGGACAAAATTCTTTATGGAGGTCTTCCGTGTAATCAGATGTATGCTATTTATGGTATAAGCGGAAGCGGCAAAACAACATTATGCATGCAGTTTCTTTTGCATGGTGTAAAACTTGGGGAGCGGTGTCTCTATATTGGTACATCAGAAACCGTTCCTGAAATAAAACGGATTGCCAGGTCACACCAGTGGGATCTTACCGGTCTTGATATTAACTATCTGGCTATGCTGCATGGTGAAAAAGCAGGGCCGAAACAGACGATGCTCAATCCGGCGGAGATCGAACTGCCGCAACTGATGGATAACCTGATAAGCCGGATCAGGGAATATAATCCACAGCGTTTGGCTGTTGATTCCCTGAGCGAAATACGGCTGGTCGCACGTGAAAAGAGCTGGTATCAACGCCAGCTCATGTTGCTGAAGAGTTTTCTGGAGGCGCGTGCCTGCACTGTGTTTCTTACCGATACAGTCGGGGAGGAAAACACTGTACTCAAGACTTTTGCACATGGTTGTATTGAGATGAGCAAAACCAACCCGTTGTACGGTCCCGAACGCCAGCGTCTGCGAGTCGAAAAAATGCGGGGACATTCCTTTATTTCCGGTTTTCACGATTGCAAGATTATAAAAGGCGGCGTCAAAGTGTTTCCGCGTCTGGTTTCCGCGCAATACGGCAAAGATTTTACCAAGGAAGCGGTATCAAGCGGCATAAGAGAACTTGACAAACTACTGGGAGGCGGACTCGACAGGGGAACGTGCACCTTGATTCAGGGAGCTTCCGGAACAGGGAAATCGGTACTGGCAACCCAGTTCGTAGTTGCTGCTGCACAGCGCAATGAAAAATCGATGATTTTCTGTTTTGACGAACGATTAGCGACATTTCTCGAACGATCCCGGGGTCTTGGTATGGATATTGATAACTTTATATCCGACGGTCTTGTTGAGTTGCGTCAGATTGACCCGGCAGAACAAACGGCTGGCGAATTCAGTTCAGTTGTCTCAGAGTCGGTCCTCCAAAAAGGGTTTTCTATTATTGTTATCGACAGTCTCAACGGGTATGCGTATTCGCTGCCTGATGAGCGCTTCCTGGTTGTTCATCTCCATGAACTGGCAAGCTTTCTCAATCTCCAGGGAGTAGTTACCCTGTTTAACATGTCACAGCAGAGCGGATTCGGGTTGGGTACTATTCCCCCGTCCTTTGATGTATCGTATGTTTCCGATACGGTTGTCAATCTTGGCTATTTTGAGTATAAAGGAGCCGTGCGAAAGGCTGCCTCGGTATTCAAAAAGAGGAGCGGCAATCACGAGCGTACCATCAGTGAACTCTCCATGGGTTCAAACGGTTTGCATGTGGGACCAACACTCCAGGATTTCGAAGGCATAGCGACAGGTATTCCACGGTATATCGGCAAAACCATCAACGGCGGGGGCAGTAGTTGTCTATGAATATGGAATCCCGCAGCAACAGAGTGCTTATTCTTGCACCAACCGGTAAAGATGATAATGTATTAAAAGAGGTACTTGCGAATGAGCAGATTGCCGTATCTGTATGTGAAAGCATGGAGCAGTTGTGCAGAAAAATATTGGAGGGTGCGGGTACCGCGATAATCTCAGAAGAGGCTCTTTACGGCGATGCTCTGATTCAACTTGCTCATACAATAGATCATCAGCCCGAATGGTCTGATTTCCCTGTGATCATCATGGCAGGAGTGGGCAGTGATCCGGATATGACCTGGGCAGTGCTCAGTGGCGGAAAAACGCTGAATGCGTCTGTCCTTAAACGTCCAGTTCTTATAAAGTCGCTTCTGACTGTGGTCCGTGCGTGCCTGCGGTCACGTAATCAGCAATATCGCATCGTCGAGGAACTTATTAAACGTAAAAAGGCTGAAGAACAGATGAGTCAATCTGAACAGCGCTACCGGCTCCTCTTCGAAAATATCAGTGAGGGTTTTGTGCTTGGCGAGATGATCTGGGATGATAAGGGCAATTCTTTGGACTGGCGTTTTCTCGAGGTCAATAAGGCCTGGGCTCAAACAGGTATCGCTGTCAACGAGACAGTTGGGCGAACTGTCCGGGAGGTCAATCCCCATATCGAGACACAATGGATTGAGACCTGTGGCCGAGTTGTAAAGACCGGGGAGTCTGTTTTTTACGAAAATTACGATTCGGTGTTTGGTAAATGGTTTGCGAATTTGGCATTCAAACATTCGGGAGACTGCTTTGGGCTTTTATTTTTTGATATCACAGAACGCAAGAAAGCCGAACAAGCCTTACTGCAACGCACTGAAGAACTTGCTGCCACCAATCGCGATCTGGAATCCTTCTCATACTCTGTTTCACATGATCTTCGAAATCCCTTACACACAATAGGCGGTTTTGCACAATTTCTCTTTGAAGATTACTCTGAATTTCTCGATGAGGTGGGCAGGGATTACCTGCGTCGTATCAATGATGGTGTCAACCAAATGCAGCAGATTATCAATGACATGCTCAATCTGTCGCGCATTGGCAGGCAGGAGATGAAACGGGAAAATGTTGACCTCAGTGCCATTGTGCTTAATTACCTTCAGGAGTTTAAGAACACTGAGCCTGAACGGCTGACGGAGTTCAATGTCAAGAAAAATGTACATGCCAATGCCGATCCGAGAATGATAAATCTGGCTTTGGAAAACCTGCTGCGCAATGCCTGGAAATTTACCAAAAAGACTGAAATTACCCGTATTGAGTTTGGCACTATTGTCCGTGATGAGCAGATTGTTTACTTTGTAATCGATAATGGAGCGGGCTTTGACATGCAATTTTCCGGGGCAATTTTCGAGCCATTCAAGCGGGTGCATGCAGAAAAGGAGTTTGGCGGTACTGGTGTGGGATTGTCGATTGTACAGCGTGTAATAAGAAAACATGGTGGAAAGGTGTGGGCTGAGGGTAAACCGGGAAAAGGGGCGGTTTTTTATTTTACTATAGAGTAATATTGTACTGAACGAATACCCCTTGAAAATCCATAATTGAAAGATTGGTTAAATATTGGAGGTATTCATTTGAATGTGAAAAATCCGGTTTCACAACAGATGTAAATAAATCGGAATCCTGTGGTATGCTGGTGAGCTATAAACAAAAAACCGGTACATTTTTTTATCCACTCCAACTGATAATGATTTGCGTTCGACAGGAGCTGTAGTTGTCAGCTTAGCTGCCAAATTGAGTTCCGAAATCTCTCTTTTGAGGGATTAGTGAGTAGGAATACCCTGATCACGTAGTATTTCAAAGAACTGTTTTGTCAGCCTGAGTCCTGCTCTTCCAGCTCCTTCAATTGTGAGCCCCACAGTATTTGCACCCGGATCGAATTTTCCATCTTGTCCGGTAACATCATCTTTGAATTTTAAAAGGTAATTCCCATCTTCAAGTGCATACACATCCTTTGTTTTACCTTTGTTGATAAGTTTCATACCTGTAATACATTTCGGGTAGAATTTGAAAAGAGTTAAATTGAAAAATCATTTGGGTCTTATGGTATGCCAGGGCCAAGGTCCAGGGTTTAGTGTTCAGTCCGGAGCGAAACGAGCAGCAATACCTGTGACACAGGCGAGGTCAGGTTGAAGCGATTGTTCGATTCCTTCTTTTATAATAATTTGTTACCATACAGGAATCAATCCTTTCTGTTTTATAAAGCTCAAATTCGATTTCTTTTCCAATCGTTCCAAATAATGGAATTCCATTTCCTAAAACTATTGATATTGCGGTTAGTATTATCTCGTCAAGAATATCATTTCCTAAAAAACTTTGAATAGCTTTTCCACCATCAACATATAATCTGTTTATTCCCATTTTTTCTAACTTCGTTAAAACCGCTTCAAGATTTCCATTAATAATTTCTACTTTTCTTTGGTATCTAATATCAAGGCTTTTAAGTGTATTACTCCATACAAATACCTTCTTCGGATATGCCCAATAATTCATTTTATCTACTTGGAGAAATGTATTTCTCCCCATCAATACACCATCTATAGTGTTTATAAAATCTGCGTAGCCATAATCACTATTGGTTGGATTAGGAATACTGGTTAACCAGTCTATTTCCCCATTTGTTTTAGCAATATAGCCATCCATAGAGCAGGCGATGAAAGCTACAGTGTGCATAGATACTCCTCTGTGTTACGGTAATTAATGGTTCAGGAAATTATAAGAAGTGTGAATAATTGCCCCAATCAATCGAAGTTTCCCTACCAAAAATTCATTAAGTGCAGCAAAGGTGTTTCTTTTTCCAGGTGAGTCATTCAGAAGGATCACATTCATTTCGTAATCTCCTTTGAAGCGGATTTTCGGGAGCGCGCAATTTCAGATTGATTCTTATGAATAAATCTGATATTTATCTTTTTAAAATAGTTTGCAGAGGGTATTTGTGCACACTAATTTATATCTACAGGTGTTCCAAAAACTGGAACACTTTTTTAAACATTTGAATTACAATTAATGCAATATGGTCTTTATTGTTTTAAATTATTACAGAAATAATGTCTGAGGTAATTCATGCAGCGTATTTGTTGACAGTGCTTTTCGTACTTTATCGCCTGGTTAAACCCGGGAAATTAATCAGAATTTCTATTTTCCAGACAGAAGCTCATTTCCCGGGGTTGCCGTAGTAAATAAACCAGAAAAACCATTGAGAATTAACACTGCAAACTGTTTTAATATATACGAACCAAAAGCCCATTCCAGAAAAGGAGAATAACCATGCTTCGAAAACTTTTTACTATCGTAACGATTTTCGCTTCGGTAACGATTTTTGCCGAGAAAGTACAATGGCCGCCACCACCATCAGGTTTTGCTTCACCAGGTCACAACATACCTAAGGGAACATTGAGCGAGGTGGTCCGCTATCCGACAAGGCAGTATAACGATCAGCCGTTTCGTATTCATCTTCCACCAGACTATTCAGATACACGCGAACAAAAATACCCGGTATTGTATCTGCTCCATGGAATCGGCGGGAATGAGAATGCCTGGACATCCAATGCAGGTCATGCCGAAGGAAATGCCGACCTGGTAATGGAGTACCTCTATGCACAAAGTGACCTCAATGTTGTACCAATGCTTGTAGTCATGCCGATGGGAAGCCCGGATGGAAGCGGTATGGAGAATTTTGCGGGTTTTGCGAAATTTGAAGACGTATTGATCAATGATCTCATACCGTATATTGAAGAGAACTACAATGCCTCGTCTGATCCGAACATGCGCGCTATTGCAGGTCTTTCTATGGGTGCCGGTCAGACACTGAATTTCGGTTACAAGAATCCCGAAGTGTTTACCTGGATCGGCGCATTTTCACCAGCACCAAATACCACTCCCGCTGGTACCACAATCAGGGATATTGAAGCCGTAAAATCCAATGTGCACCTGAATTTTCTTGCTGCCGGAACCGCTGAAGGATCGTATCTGAATACTGCGCAAACTTATCATGACTACCTGCAGCAAAACGGTGTGGATAATCTCTATCTTCAGGTCGAGCAGGAATTGGACCACGAACGGGAAAACTGGAATCGACAGCTTCATAATTTTGCCCAACGGATTTTCAAGGGTGTCACGCATGTGGCGCAGAGGGAACCACTGAAAATCAACTCGGCAAAAAAACAAAAGGCGATCATGGTTCGCAATAGTATTGGTACCATGTCGGGATATAGGGGCATACAAATTATACGTGGAGAAACTGGATTTTCTGCAACAAAGGTGTTTTTGCTAAATGGCCGGGCACTCGTTTCGGATCGTCCGGAATCGGGAATTTTACCATCCATAACACGAGAACACATAAGATAAGTCATTTAAACTACCTCTTTTGTTGGTAATGACGACAGCGCCCGAGTTTCTTCTTTATTGAAGAAACCCGGGCGTTTTTTTTATTATGATTTTTCAGGATGGTGAGACAGTGGTCAAGCTTTACGTTTTTTTGGGGTTGGTAGCCAGCATTGTTAAGTTAATTTTTTGCCATTTCTTCAAGGACAGTTGAAAATTTTCTCCATTCAGACTTGAAACCAGAGTCAGGCATAAGAAAATAACTCGCAAAGATATTTGCTTCTATTTCTTCTTTGTCATTTTCCATGTTTTCTGATATATCAAATGAATTGAGGTGCATCAGCAGGTGCCCAAGTTCGTGTACTGCACTGAAAATCGTACGTTCAGTCGAAATTCGTTCATAATTATTTACTACAATAGCAGGGCCTTTATCTTTTTCTAAAACCGAAAGACCGAAAAAAGAATCTGACGCATAATTATTGGGCAATACTTTTATTCCTGCGAAAGCACTTGAGTTGATTGCAACTCATTGCGAGCATTTTTTGATATATTGGCTTTGTTATAGACAAAAGGCAAGACTCGAAAGATATTTTGTTCTGCTTTTCAATTCGCGGCAAACATTTTTACTTCCTGGATGATTTTATCATTTTTCCCACAGGATTTCTTATTACTGCATTATTTAAGGTTTTCATTTATTTTATGAATTTATGCTTATCCTGGTAAGGCATGCGCCCTTTGTTAGCAACTTATCCACTTACGGTTAAGTACGTCAGAATGCGAACATCGTTGCCTTCGAATTTGAGACAAAGTCTTTTATTTAAATAAGTATCTATTTTAAAATTGGAATGCTACACTGCTTTCCACACGCCCTCAATATTAATATATTGTTCTATTCCTGTTTCGTATTTCGCCTTTTGATTTTTTCTTTTTGTTTTCATGCTTTTTCTTTGGTTTTGTTTCGTATTTCGATTTTTCCTAATTGTTTTGTTTCGAATTTTTACTATCTGCTGCGGGGGTCGTGTGCGCCCGGCGAACATGATTATCCATATCTTATTTAAAAATGATAGTGGTATGCCTGTGACATGAATATCTATATCCTGATCCAATCCACCCTATTTCGTTATATTTATATTCTTTGTAACAGACTGTCTTTCAGACTTGAGTTTCACAATGTAATTGCCTGATGACACCTTGTTTGTCGGCAAAGAAAAAGTATGATATCCTGCGGGCTTGACATCACTTTTACTTGTAAAAACATTCTTGCCCTGCATGGTAAAAATTGATAACGATACTGTTGATGCAGCAGGTAAAAAGTACCCGATCAATCCGGAATATATTTTCAGTTTAGTATATTGTTCAGAGGTATGAAACATCTGTCTGAACGCTTTGGTAGTGTCATTTCCAGCACCCTGAATCAAACTGTCTACAATCGACGGGAAAAACCATTCACCGGCTTCACGGTCCAGCAGCGCAAATCCATCGCCACCAGGACCAGGATACCCATTGTCCCACCATACAGGAAGCATTCCTCTCTCCCTGGCAGCTCGTGCATAGTACCCTGCATGCACAGCCCTGTCTTCAGTGTTAGACCTGTTAATAGATCCCCATTCTCCTATTACCACCGGAATACCTCTGTCACAGAACTTGTCATATATTCTATCAAGTTCCAGATCGCACTCTTCTTTGTCGCTATCCGATCCCCATTTGTCTGTCGCTCCATTACCTGTATTCATGGTAAAATTGTAAGGCCAGTAAGTATGCTGTGAGACTATTATCCTGCTGTCATCATTGGGAATAACCAGATCATCCTGTGCCGCATCAATTGAAGTTGCAGCATGAGTGGGAATCATTATATGCCTCTGGGCATTGTTTCCGCCGCTTGAACGTATCGTATTGACTACAGCAAGATTGTACTCATTCAGTATCTGACGTGCTTCAGGCGTACCACCACTCCATTCCTGCAGTTCTCCATACAAACGGGGCTCATTTAATGTTTCGAAAATCAGGTAATCGCTGTAATCCTTGAAACGTTCGGCAATTTGTGCCCATATTTTAGTCAGTTTATCAGTAACTTCATCCTTTGATGAAGCTTTGAGCACAACCCATTCATCATGATGAGAGTTAAGGATCGCATACATATCATTGTCAAGTACATAATTGACAACTTCCTCCACCCGATCCATCCAGGGTTCATCAATCGTATAATCTGGTGCTTCACCGAAATGCCTTTCCCAGGTAACCGGAATTCTGACCGTTTTGAACCCCTTCTGTTTCACCATATCAATCATTGCCTTTGTCGTATATGGATTTCCCCAGCACGTCTCGGTGGTCAAGTCTGTCAACCCATCTATCCATGCATCAAGCGTATTACCCAGATTCCACCCCACTTTCATATCATATACGATTTCCATCGAACTCATTTCCCGCATCGGCTCCGCGGCAGAGATTGTACCGTTCAATAAGCAGAAAGAACTTAATAATGATGTGTACAGAAACCGAATGCAGTTTTTCAAAAATGTCTTTCTCATAGATCATCTCTTTCCATTTAATGGCCTTTAATACAATGCTAAACGAAGATTTATCCTGCATACTGACTTAAATCTGAATCGGGCAATTCCTTTACACGATATGCTTAGCGGATATTGGCAAAAGAATCAGATTGAGAACGTTTAATATCCATTCGTGCTCGATTACGATTACGACAACGATTACGACAACGACAACGATTACGACAACGATTACGACAACGATTACGACAACGACAACGATAACGATAACGATAACGATAACGACAACGATATAAGATAGATATGAACTTTTACAGCCATAAAATCCTTTCTGATCGATGTCGCAGTGCAGCTAATGCTTCGATTATTCCCGAAATGCGGGAACGAGTTGTAAATTAATCGTCCGATTCAGGTTTAATATTTTTACGCATACATATAATATAATAACATTTTTCGATTTTTTCATTCAACATCAAACTCTTTGAAAGTTATGGCAGATTTTCCGACATGACTTCCCAGTTGTGGTCGGTACAGTAGCTGCAATCATCTCCGACAAGCACTCCTTTGCCAGTGGGGCCTTCATCACCTTTTAACCACCAGTTCAGCCAGGCCAGGTTTATTCTGGTAAAATCGCCGCCGTTTGTATCCCACAAATCACCGCCATGATCCATATGCCTGTTGCTGAAAAACATTACAGGATGTCCAAGCGCGGTAATTCCGTAATAATCTCTTTTCCCATTATTATATGCACCGGTACCATCCCGTTCTCCTTCAACGATCAACACAGGTGTATGAACTGAATTCCAAAGCGAGTGATTGTCATTGAAGGAACCGCTACTGGTTAATCCCCATGTTGTGATGCGTGGATCGTGAGCAGTTCCCATAGCCAGCATTCCACCGCAGGAAAAACCATTTGAAGCGATTTTTGTAGTGTCAATGCTTTGATAGTAAATACTGCATGGCTTACGGTTTTCCGCAATTATCCAATCAATATACGCAAGCAGTGCTGCTCCCTGCGACATTTCCATAGGACGGCTTCCGGAACCCGACGGTCTACCGTCTGCGATAACGACATACCCGTGGGATGCGATTTGAGCCATAGCGGCTGAGTTATCTGTTCCATTTAATGCGCATGCTCCCTCACCCCATACAAATACGGGATAATTCTTGTCCGGCCCAAGATCTTGGGGACGATAGATCGTGCCCTCATTTATCCCCTGGTCATCATTCGTCTCCACAACCACCTGATGTGGCCCCGTTCCCGATACGTTCATATTCACCCGATTTGACTCGGTACAGTTCATGGCAACCGGCTCAAGCACAATATCAACAGTTGCCTCATAAGAGGAAATCGATACTTTCGTAGTCTGATATCCTAAAGCCGAAACATGTAACGAATCGACAACTTCTTGTTGTTTAGCCAAAAATTTATTGTTCAGTGGTATTGAAGCTGTCTGAGAGCTGATAGTATTCGATTCTCCATTAAGTGGAAGATAACGGAATCGGAAATCATTTTGACCAATTGAAACACGCGCAATAATCAGGGCCGTTGCAAATAACCTATTATTTAAATCTATACGGTATTTACCGGCAGATATAGACTTTTCGATTCTTTCTCCCATCCTGTTCCCTCGCATGTCAAAGAACTCTACTATGATTTTTTCCGGTTTTGGACAACTAATTGTCAGGACATTCTTTTTCAATGTAATATTTTTTGAACCATAAAACAGATTGTCGTTTTTGACAGAAGTAACCTCACGGTAAAGGGTATACTCACCCAGCATGTCAGTAGTATCTGACATATTTCTTGAATCAAGTGAAACCACTGCCTCTGGTATTGCATCACCATGTTCATTAGTCACCGACCCGCTGATATCTATTGTTTGCGCCTGCAGCCAATAACCTGTTGACATTATCAAACATAAAGCAGTCACTTTATTCATATATGCTCCTCCTGTGTACGATTACTAATATTAGGACTTATAATTTTCAGTTTTCGCGAAATTGATTTAAAATAATATGCGAAAGCATCACCACTGTTCGCGTTTAAAAGAAAAAACCACACCTGATCACGTAATACCAGTCTTTTGTCCGCGGGCAGATTTCTGTGTAAACTTTTTTACCTGCAGGCATATATGATGCTCTGGAGGTATGATCACTGGCAATCTGTCCACTGATACGTAAATTTTTTATCTTTTTAGAAGCGTACAACGACCACTTCCAGTCATCATCGGTTTTCCTGCTCCAGTCCGAATAATAATCAATACCTGCATAAGTATTGAAATAGGGTACAGGAGAATTGGATTTCCACATGAATTGAAATGAATTCTGATACGGCATTGGGTAGTACTCAATTTCAGCAGCAAATACATCCAGTATCTTGAATGCCGGCAGATTGAATCCAATCATGATCGGGATTCGTTCTTTCCTGTTATTGTACCATCCGGGATAGTTTTTGATTCCCAGAACGGCCACTTCTGCATACAGTTTAAGATCGTTTTCACCCAGTATACCGGAACCGATAAAGACTTTTGGATCAAGTGTAATCCGTGCAGCTGCTTTAGTTCCCTTAAAAGTGTAATCTGTTGTATCACCGGTAACAGAATCGACAAATGAAGCCGATTGTGTTGTGTAGGTTCCACTGTTTGCAGGCTTGATCCTTTTCTTGTCAAATGGTATCATATGAAAAAAGGATACACCTGTAGAAAAATCAATAAATTTTTCAGGGCTTGTATAACCGATTAAAGCAGTAAGTGAAAGATCCATGGTGGGGTAGAGATCTGTTTCTGTATTAAAAAACAGATCTGCTTTATAGCATCCTGATGAAGTATTGTTACGAAAACCTGAGTGTATTCCGGCCAGAGTCACTTTATCGGCAATTTCAAATCCGCTTACAAGCAGTGGGGGATAAGCGTTGCTGCGGAAAAGATATTCCCCCAGATTGACAGCTTCGGGGTTGTATTTGACTGGGAAATAACCGAATCGGATTTCTATGCTGTCATTATCTGAAATATCCCAATAAGTCTGTATTGATGCTTCAAGCAGGGAAAATGAAAACGATTTCTGAAGCGGTTCTGCATTTTCCACACCCATGGAAATGTTAACTACAGGGAAAACGAATGAACTCTTCACATGTAGCCTGCATGTTGTTCTGGAGAGCACAGGTACAGTTAGCATCACACCCGCCTGAATGTCTCCAAGGGGTTTTTCGTCGAAATTGACATTGCTCATAATGTTTGTGAACTCGGATCCCTTGACCTGGCCCATTGTGATCCAGCCCCACCCTGAAAAGTTGATACCCGGGTTTTCTGCAAAAACAAGCCAGGTTGTAAAAAATATCAGCAAAACAGATTTTTTCATTATTAAATTCCTATAAATTACAGCTAAAGAGAAAGAATGTATTCAATCAGATCTTCATATTCATCACTGCTTAATTGGTCGACATCTTTGGAATGACCGGGCTGTGAAACTACCTCTTCAATCGTCTCGTGAGATCCGATATGATTGTATGGCCCGGTTCGCCATCCCTCTATAATAGATGGTGTATCCCATTCTGTACGGGGGTCATAATTGTCAACTACGCCAGCATTTGCTTTTTTCAAGTGTGTAAAAAGGGGTGCCGGATGGCAATAGAAACAATCAACTTTCTGGGTATTATAATATATTTCTCTGCCTCTCTGAGCAGATTCACTCAATTTGCCTTTGACCAGGTTCGGACTGGGCACTGGTTTCAGACGTAAAAAGAATGTGTCAATTGCCAGACAAACATCTGCTGATGGTTCCATCTGCAGTTCCAGACGGACACCTGCCCGTACAGATTCAAACGCATTATCCCGTCTTCCGGTCCAGTTGGTTGGAGGTGTCTGAAAAGTATGAAGCATGCTCTTGGCATTTTTTGGGGAGTTCAGATATGAATCGGATAGTATCCAGTTCAGCCCGTCGGGACGTGTAAACGGATGACATGAATGGCAGGATTGCCAGTGCCCTACACAAAGATTGGCATCATAGAAATAGCTCTCACCTTTACGTTGGGCAGTCATCGGTTTTTCGGGTGCAAGAGGGTATTCAGTTGAAAGCAGACTAACTGCATCAAGATCAATGATATCAATCGATGATGAAAAATAACCGGTGACATATACTTTCGAACCGATTGCAACAATCGAACGTGGACTGCGCACATGAGTAGTTACAGTTTTTTTAATTTCCCTGATAAACGTAAATTCATGTGATACATCTTCCTTGCCGACAAGTTTGTCAAACATTGCCGGCATGTCTATTACAGTTACCATATCATAACCTGCATGAGCCACACACAGCCATTTTGAATCATCAGTACATGCAATATTCCAGGGATTGGCTACTCCAAGTCTGTTGTCATCCAGTTCGACATCATTGTAGAGAGTCTGATTTTCCATATCAATGATAGCCATGTTGTTTGAATGAACCCATCCCTGGTCAAGAGTTACCGCGGGAAGTGAAACCCGTCCAATCAGATGCGGAATGAAAGCCCATTTCCCATCGGTTGATAAACATATATCCGCAGTTGAATGACTTCCTGTGGGCAACCGCAATATTTTCGTTATTTCTCCAGACAGAGTATTGATAAAACATACTTTACAGGTCATTGCCGTATCTGTCGCAATACCATCAGGTATCATGTTGGCAACAACAAGGAATCCGGTATCTTTCGAGAGTTTCATCGAATATGGCTCCTTTATTGCAGGAACGCGCTTTTCTTCTTTGCCGGAGGTGAGATTAATAAACGAGATGCTGTTTTCCAGCCAGTTGCATACATAAAGCATACGTTCATCAGGGCTCAGTACAGGAGAACGCGCCATATGTCCTGCAGATATCCTGCTTTCCACCAGGGCGGATACCGTATTTACAATACATACCATTCCGTTTGGCCATAACTCTGATGAACATGTCACATAGATTTTCGAACCGTCTGCTGAAATCGCCAAACCTGTCGGTTCATTCGGCAACAGTATTGAATTGACTACCGAATTTGATTCAATGGAAAAGACAAGAACTTTTTTAGCGGTCTGTGCGCCTATATAGATGTATTGATTGTCAGGTGAGACAATCATCGATGAAGGTGAGAGATATTTGGGATTCTGCACAGTTTCCAGGTCACCGTTGAGGGCCAGAAGCTCAAAGAGAAAACCGGGAGGTACAATCTCTGCAAGTTCTGCTGCACGACAAACCTGGTGCAAAAACAGAACGGAAGATATCAGCAGAATAAGATATTTCATCGGATGCCTCTTGTACTGAGAATAAACATTTCAGAAGATCCGGAGGATTTACTATCAATGTACATGCGAAAAATGTACAGGCCGCCAGCGGATATTTTGTTGCGTTTCACTTGTGCGGAAATAGAGCAATTTGTCAAATAAATAGTAATTGTAAACATTTTCCATTTTGCCATCAAGAACCTTTTTACCATATCAATTCCAATCATCACCTGTTTGTTTCATCATTGAAAAATGAATTTCATTGATGAACTATTTCTGGACCCGGGTTCACCTTTCCTTGTATTAACTGTAGTAAAGATATAAACGCCTTTTGTAATCGGAGTTGAATTCAAGTCAAATCTGACTGATTTTACCTTTTGATTGAAATTCCATTTTTTGATAAGGCGTCCAGAGATGTTAAACAGGGAAGCCTCAATAATTGATTCATCGGTATTAATCAACGAGACATTTAAACCGTTTCTGATTATTTTGTATTTACTGTTTTCATTGCTTATGATATTTAAACTTCCTGCAAGCGGATAATCTTTTTCGATACCCTGCGGATTAAGCGGGTCAATATCCATTCTCGGCCACACAAGTTCACCGTTTCTTTGGGCTTCAACGTCATAATCTGCGCCCAGCTCCATGGAATTTAGATCTAGCCACAGTGTTATCCGCCTGTATTCATCAGAAGTCAAATCAACATCGTGATGAGAAGGGTCAAGATATTTGATAAGCCCGGAAAATGAAGCCCCGAACATGCCGGGAATAGTTCGTGAACCACCCTTTTTCGGAGTAATGATATCGCCGTTAATATATGGATTTCCGTCTCCGCAGAAATAAAAGGCATAATCTTTTAAACTGCGATAACTCATATCCGGCCCTCGGTTTCTGTTTCTATGACAGGATGCACACTTGTTTTCAAATACAGGTTTTACCAGTCTGGCAAAATTTACCGGTTCTACACCTCCGGCATCCGGGGTCAGTTCGGATGGAGACCTCATGAAAGCTATTTTATTTGCTCCTCCCGGCGGCGCTTTCCATTTATTCTCGTGACAACCAACACATGCCAGTTGTTCGCCTGGATGAACATAAGTTGCAGTACGCATAGACTGAACCGCGAGGCCATTTTCGTCGAGTAACTGGAAATAGATTATTTTACCAACTGGAGCTTCACAGTAGACACTGCCGTCAGATTCAACAGGAACAGTTCCCAAAGACATCCTGGCCAATGCTTCTGCAGGATATCCATTTCTTGGTTCATTGATAAGACGGGTTTCTTTAGGGAAAACCTGAACGATTCTCATACTTTTGATTGGCCGGTCTTCTGGAAGGGGAAGATCACAGATATTCACATCGTTAATTTTTATGGTAGCCCTGTAATGGTCGGAACGACTTTCCCTCTCTCCCTGCCAGGTAGCAGTAGCAAGTGCAGGCGGTTTTTGTCTTTCTCTTACAGGTATGGGATCTATCGGCCTCCAGGAATTGCTGGCGAATATAAGCTCTTCTCCGCCGAATCTGTCGCGTAAAATTATGGTATTTTCTTTGTTACATATATAGTAATCTTCACTAAGCGGCCACGCTGTACCGTATGGTCCTGTATCAAAATCGGGCCAGCCGTTCCAGGCTGTTGTTATCCGTTCTACCTGCGAAACTTTTCCGTCATCCTCAATTGTCGGATCGATAAAAATAAGCTCGCCAAAAGTATATGAATGATGCCCGGAAGCGGTTGCGATATATTTCTGTGAATTTGGTATCGCCCGAATGTTGTATTCCGCAACAGGCCTGTCCCATCTTCCATCCCTCCAGTTGGATCCGGTAAATGTCTCCAGAGGCAGTGGATAGTTTCCATGGTATGACCGCGGATCGCGGCCATCTGGATAACATGACCAGAGGTGATGCGCTATACAATCATCACGGTCGATATAATCCCATCGGGTATAAAGTATTTTTCCATCATTATCAACACTTGGGTGCCATTCATTGGTTTCATGATAACTGAGACAAATAATATCACTTCCATCATCTTTCATTGAATGAAGAGTAAAGGTAGGTTTCCCTTTTGTATGACACCTTCCATACCCTCCGCGGCGATCAGAAATAAAAACTATGCGGCCATTAGGAAGCCACACAGGATCAAAATCATTATGATTGGAGTTTGTGAGAAAATTGAATTCTGATGAAGAACCGAAAGTCAGTTGTCTGAGACCGGAACCATCTATGTTTACTCTGAATATGTGATAGCATCTATCTGTTGAAGGTGACCAGGCGAAAAGAATAGTTTTTCCATCAAATGAAAGATCAGGCGAAAGAAAAGCTCCACCGAATAGATTAGATCCTTTGAAAGGACCATTTTCAACCTGAGAATTCTCTAATACATCAATCAAAACAGGATTGGTTTTAAAATCCTTTAAAATATACAGGCCACCACCCATATTAATATTCCATGGGTTGTATTGATCGCACATATGTACTTCATTATTTGGGAATACATATCCGACAAACAGCAGATCGTCGAAATCCAGCAATGGATTATCCAGAGCAGCTTGTCTGTGTAAAGCACTGATTTTAACAAAAAGCTCTTCAGAATCCCTGGATACTGTTGATTTTGCCAGAGGCTGGTTGGCATATTCTGATTCCAGATTTTTTAACGTTTTTTCAAATTCTTTAATTTTAGAGGATTTTTTCAGACGTTCAAGATCTTGCAAAAGAAGCTTTGTTCTTCGGAGTATGATGTCAACAGGAGTATTATCGGTCGGGAGGACATGTGCATTTATATCATAGGCATCGCTGTTTTCAACAGTCCTTTTTGCTAAAGGTTTTTTATCCTTGATTTGCTGGTGAAGATCAAGATATTGCTGTTTCCAGTAATTATCAATTGTACTGGAACCTGTTGAACTTTTCATTAGAAATGAAGTGTTTTTAATTTCCGCTGAAACAGGTAAAATTAACGGTCTTGAAAAAAAAACAATAATCGTTAAAATAATCCACTTTTTTTCTCCAGCCATAACCCCCCCCATTCAGTTTTCATAAATTTATAGTCCGGTAAATCAAAATGATCCTGATGTTTTTGATTATAAACATTTGCAGGATTTAAACAAATGCATTTCTGATATGATGTTTGATTCAATTATTCAGTATTGTAAAAACAGTTTTATTCTTTAGCCTGTCTTTTTAGCAGTATTTCTCCTGAATACCTCATTTCCAGGATATAATTACCTTTATTCCCACAGCATTAATATTAATATAAACAATATTTTAATTTATACGTGCAGGTTTTGCAGCAGTTAGTAATTAATGTTCCATGGTTAGGAACATGTGCCGGCAGTACTAATTTTTTAAGGAATAATACTGATTTAGCAGACAATTACATACATACACTTTTGCTTACTAAAAAATATTTATACTGATTTTATCTCCCGATTTTGATTTTACTTTGCAACCATGATTGTAGATGTAAACAAAGTATGTTTTTGACTGTTAATCTTAATAATATAATAACCATTTGATATATTCGTGAGTGTATGGATTTGTGAGTATATTTCACCTGCTTTGGTTTTAAGTGCAATAGTTTTTAACAGTTTTCCGTTAAGATTATATAATTTCAAGGATGCCTGGTTCCCGGGAGCATAAAATGTTACATTTAATGTAGAGTGCTTGCATATGGTACTAAAACGCAAGCATTCCACGGTTTTATTTCGGAAGAATGCGGCAGTCGGATCAACAATCTCAACAGATACATTATCAATAGTAATAGTTTCTGATGATGCACCGGTATTGAAACAAATCCGCCCATTAATATCTGTTGGATGCGCCATCGTGAATCTGAAAGAGAATGTCTGATTTGTGGCAGAAAGATTAAATTGCTGCACCTGTGGCAGATAGCTTGTCCATGGATCATCAGCCATCTCGACATTAACCTCCAGTGATCTTTCTGCTGCGCCATACGCATCAAATGTAATCTCATAAGTTGAATCGGTTTGAAGAAATAAGCCCGACTGGACAAGCTGTATATCGTGATCGTTTGTACCTATACTTTCAATATCGATTTGGTACTCCTGATCAATCACGTTTCCTGATGCACTCCCATCCCAGATATTAAGAGTCCATTCATCGGAACCGGAACTGAAATCACCATTGAGCACAAGATTACCGTTTACGGCACTGCGCGCGAAAAGCGCACTCACCATTTTATCCTCATCCATCGTAATGGAAAGGGGGTTGCGGCTGTCGCTAATCCCCTCACCACTCCAACCGACAAAATCCCATCCGTTCTCCGGCTGAGCTGTGAGAGTAACGACTGTTCCTTGCTCGTGATTTGAACCTCCGGGCTCCCGGTTTACGGTTCCCAGACCGATTGTTTCTACTGAGAGACGATAGCCTGAACCATATGATCCTACAAATGTTACGACACTGTTTGCCGGAAAAGTCCACGAAAAGCTTGTTCCAGCAGAAACAGATTCGCGGTTCGCCAGTTTTACATTATCTGATGTCTCCCATGGAATAATCTCAGGTACAGAAATGCCATTTAAACTAAAGCTTTGTTCCATTGCTGTCTCGTTTTCATTGATTACAACAATAGTCAATTGCCCCAGTGAATCGTTTCTATAGGCAGTAACATATACCCCATTTGAGGGATTATCGGTTGCGGCAATGCGGTAAGAACCCGGTCGTACAAAGCGGCTGTAATTTCCCATGACATATCCGCGTTGAATAACATGGCCGCGCATGACCAGTCCGTTTGAAGCGGTTCCATCCACACCATCTGCCGGAATAATCCACCATGTATGATATGCAC
>JAAYEB010000090.1 GCA_012728995.1 Fibrobacter sp.
ATTCAGATGATTTGTCTATTAAACTCAGCTTTTCAGTCATCCTGCTGATCTCTGCTTCTGCCTTCGAAAGCTCCTTTTGGTATTTTTTAAATTTGGTGTAAGTATCTTTTTCAGTCAGTAAGGCAAGCGCTTCTTCTTTATCCTTTTCCAGATCACGTAGCCTTCTTTCAATTTCAACTAATTCAATTTGAAGACTTTCTAATGTTTGCTTAAGATAAGTAGTTCTTTCCGCAGAAATTGCTTCATTAAATTGTATTAACTCAGAATAATCTTTTTTAATCTGTCCCTCAAAAAATATTTGTGCTTCCTTAAAAAGTTTCTCTAAATCTTCTACCGAAATTTCTGCATGTTGGGAAGCAAGTGATTTATTGATTTTTTCAATTTCATATCTATGACTGTATCTTTGTGTGGATAACGATTGTATTTTGTTATCAATATCAGTTATCAACTCTTCATTTAAATTTTTATCGTGGTTGTAAAAATTAAACCTGTCAATTTGGGCACCAAGATTATTCTTTTCCTCCGTTTTAATATCTATCAATCCGACAAGTTTATCTCTTTCGTCTATGTCGATATTTGCTTCACGTTTTAACGTTGCCATATTGTCCTTGTATCCTTCAATCTCTTCCTCTGTATCAGCCTTGTCGATTAACAGTTTTCCGTCGCTACCGAGGAGATCAAAGACAAATGGCTTCCAATCCCTATCCTTTCGTTTGTATTTGTTTAGTTTGAATTCGTCAGTGTAATCCTGCTGGCTGCGTAAGTAGTATGTGATACTCTTACGGTAATTCCAGTCTGGCAGAATATTAAAATTCAGAGCTGCATTCAAATAATGACGTGCTTTTTTAAGAGGCAAGTCTTCTTCATCAAAAACAACAGGTGGTTTGAAATCTTCTACAGATATATTCGCCAACTTAAAAGAAATTTTTGTTGGTTTATCCGTACCTCTTTTGATTGTGAGATATTTTCCACTATTCAATAGTATTTCACCATAAAAATTCTGGTTCTCAAAAATGGGTTTTCCGAGAATGTGTTTGTCTTTAGCAAAACTGCACAAAAGAATGAAGTTGATAACATCGATCAGGGATGTCTTTCCGAGACCATGAGTATCTTTTTTTTGACTTGCATCTTTTATCTCGGCAATAATGACATTAAATCCAGACGAGAATTGAATATTCTTGAAATTTTTATCTGAATAAATTTTTGATAGTTTCATTGTTAATTTAGTGCCTTTATGGAATCCAGGCCTGGAATGTATTCGATTTTTCCGAGCAAAAAAAGTAACGCATTAGCGAGTGGCAATATTTCACTGACTTTATCACCCAATTGTTGTATAACACTTTGCTTTAATTCATCGTAAGGAAGAATTTTACTCTCTTTTACAATATTGAACGTGACAGCAGCAACAAACGGTATAGAATATTTCACCTTAGTGTATTTGTCGAGACTAAGCATTCTATTCTTTCCTCCCGATATCACATTCACAGTACATATAGTGTAAAAAAACTCTGACGAGTTTGCGTTTATCTTTCAAATCCGGATTATTCATCATCACAAATTCGTAAAGATAATCTAATAACTCTTCAAATCTTGAATACTCTTCACGCTTTATCGTAATCTTTGCATTCAAATCATCAATAGTATTTTCGTAGTATACCTTGAATTGCCTGTTAATTGGGTCCGATAAAAAATTCTCAATTGAATCAAAATGTGTATAATGGCTCTTGATAACAGAATCAAAGTATTCCTTGCCAAGATTATTAAGACTGTTTTTCTTGTCCATTTTGACATACTTTTTGTTCTGAAAAATTTTATCAATTTCTCTTTTCCGAGGTTTATTACGATAAAATGCTTCAATTATCGTCTTCAAATCTTGCTCGTAGAATTGTAATGGTAATAACAACCTGTTGAGATTTTGATTTCTTACCACACAAGGATTTTGTTTAAGATGAAATTGAATAATTTCATTTCCCAGAATAAAATTAGAAACCCCAGTGGTTTCATCAATAAATGATTCTATTTTGGCATCCTGAATACCCGACAGTTTCCTGTTTGTAAAAAGTATATAGTAGTCTACAAGGTTTGCTTCCTTCAAGGATATCAGTTTTTCTTTTACCTCTTTTTTCAAAATTGATTGGAAATCAGAATCCGAACAGCTTGCATTAAGTTTTTCGGTATGTTTTGCCTGGATAACAATTTTACCATTCCAGGGTTCAGCCTCACTCGGAAATCTTTTCGCTTTACCATCAAATTTTGCATCACGACCACCGTCTTTCCCTGTTGAGAATTTGATTGTCCCTATACCTAATATCTCGTGGCAAATTGCCACTACAAGGTCTTCAAATTCCTGGTTATTTAACTCATTCAATGGATATTGCATTACTATACTTTTTCAAGATTTTATTTATGTCCAAATAAATCCTATTCATTCCAACAAGAAATACTCAAAAATAAGCTGTTTTTGAATTAAATAGAATATACAACGCACCTTTATAAATATAGGTCGTATAGTTTATCTGAAGCCAGAATAAAAATTATTTGATGGAGAATAAAAAAAAACCAGGTTCAGACCGATGGAATTATTTTCTTCTCGCAAATCTGTTTTTTAAATGCATGAATTTTAATAGATTTTTGATAAAATATTCGACAATAAACCTTTCTTCTTTTAATTTCACTCCGGTTTTAACTAATTTATTGATTTAAATCTCGAGACATTTTAACCTGTTAAAGAAATTTGGAAGGTTATGCAATCAACCTCGTCTATTACTGAAGAACAGCAACTGGTTGAAAAATTGATATCAGGAGATCGCAAGAGCGGCAGGATCTTTCTTGAACAATACGGCGATTTAATCTGGTCAATAATTCATGCAATTGATAATCGCTCAAATACAATGGAATCCGAAGATCTTTTTATGGAAACGTTAAAGCATTTGTTTGATAACGATTATAAAGTACTGAAGCAATTTAAATGGCAGTGCAAACTCTCTACTTACATTTATATGGTAACCCGACGATATATACTCGATATTATTCAACGGGAAAATCGTATAAAAAGCAGAATCTGCCATGAGGTAACTCCGGATGCGATTATGATTGAATGCGACGAGGAGAATAACAAATACAGCGAAATTCAGATAAATGCATACAAAGATGCAATGAATAAACTTGACCCAAAAGACGCTCTTTTTATCAAAATGCTGGTTATTGAAAATAAATCAACTTCAGAGGTTATGACGTTTTTCGGGTGGAACAGCGAGAACTCAGTTTATTCCAGGAAAAACAAAGTTATCGCGAAACTACGAAGTCTTTACAAAAAGGCTATTCAGAAAAAAGGTTTAGTATGATTGATAAAAAAGGAAAACCAATCTCACCTGAAAAATTAGGCAAAATTGCTGAAAAAGGTGTTAAAAGTGTA
>JAAYEB010000091.1 GCA_012728995.1 Fibrobacter sp.
AGAACAGTCTTCCTTTTCTTTTTATGGGTAAAATTCTCAGTTTATTAAAGAGGATTAAAATAAGTAAGGGGGAAATAAAGTGGAAAGAGAATATCTTATCAACAGGATTTAAATCGGTACTCTACACCGATAGGAATTGTAATGTGACAGTAAAAGGGATAAACAGTGTTTTTGTTCTTTAATCGGAATTCCGGGTCGGTATCGGTATCATTGGATACTAGGATTTGTATTGACTCTAACTCAGGTGGAATAGGAATGAAAAATTATTCAAAAGGATGTAAAAATGACTTTTGGACATGAAAAACTTGATGTTTACCGTCTATCCTTAGAGTATGTTGGCTGGTGTTACAAGATCTGTGAAAAACTTAAAAATCAACGAAATGCAAAAGAACAGTTAGTTAGGGCATCACAGGCTATACCATTGAATATTGCAGAGGGTAATGGTAAAGCTACAGATGGTGATCGCCGTCGATTCTTTGAAATCGCAAGGGGGTCAGCCTTGGAATGTTCTGCTATTCAGGATGTTCTTCAAGTATGTAATGCACTGTCAGAGCAAGAAAATGAAACGGGGAAAAAAATACTTGACAGAATAGTTGCGATGCTGACAAAGCTTGGTAAACGTGGTTATTCTTTCTGATATCGGAATCGGAATCGGAATCGAATCATGAAAAGAGAGTGGTTTCAGATAGATAACACATATTTTCTTATAATCGATGCCAAAAAAGCGATTGAGGGAATTGAGAATACAGAAAACGATCCCGACGCCGAGTTCCGACCCCGATGGGATCGTAAAGAGACAATAAAAAGAATAAGCAGTATTTTCACAAAACCAAATTCTTAATATATACTGACCCCGATCGGGGATTTTTTTATCATGGGGAATATAAATCTATCTATATTTGTATGATATAATAGAATTAAAAAAGAATTATTAACTTAACCTGAAATATAAAAGCTTGTAAAATATGAAAATGATCGCATTTGATCTGGATGGAACACTGCTGAACTCCAGAAAAAATATTACTCAAGCTACAAAACAGATATTAAAAGAAATTTCTGAAAGCGGAGTTGTTATTGCTTTTGCTTCAGGACGTCTGTGCAGCAGTATGCTAAAATATGCTACCGGGATCAAACATAAAATACCGCTTATAACACTTAATGGAGCTGAAGTATTTATTGGCAGTGAAAATGGATTACAGCAACTCTATAAAATAACTCTTCCACAAAAATACGCTGATTATCTGATTCAATACGCAAAGGGTAAAGGTTTTGCAGTTAACTATTATCTTGATGGCAGGTTGTATGCAGAAAAAAATGAAAAGGCTCGGCAATGGATAGATCTGTATGTGCAGCAAACAGGTACTAATTATAATTTTTTAAGTACATTGGGTTTTTTAAAAGGAAAATTTCCATCAAAGGTAATTTTTGTCGGGAACTCCAAAGAAATAGATTTCCAGGAAAAAGAATTCAGATCAAAATGGAACCATTCTGTATATATCTGCAGAACATGGAAACATTATCTTGAGTTTTTGAATATTAAAGCAGACAAAGGTTTCGGGCTCGATCAGTTAGCAAAAGCATATAATATTGATTTAAAAGATGTTATAGTGTTTGGAGACGCTCAGAATGATATTCCGATGTTCAGAAAAGCCGGATACAGCATAGCTGTAAAAAATGCATCTGAAGAAGTAAAATCTGCAGCAGATAAAGTATCTCAATGGTCCAATGATGAAGACTTTCTTGTTCATGAATGGAATATTTTGAAAAAATTGATTTAACTTCCAAAAACACAATCACTTGCTTGTGAAGAACCAGGAGAAAAAGATGTATCAGGTAAGGCACGCGCGCCCTGTAATATCGAAATTCCGGGTCGGAATCGGTATCGGTATCGAATCATGAAAACAGTATTATTACAGAAAAACAATACTGATTTTCTTTAATTCTGTACTATGAAAAGCGATTGAGGGGTTGAGGATTCAAGAATCGATCCCGATCCCCGACGCCGAGCCCCGACCCCGACCGGAAACAGGATACAAACAGGTTACGTTATTTCAATCTTTAATCGGAACTCCGGGTCGGTATCGGAATCGGAATCGAATCATGGAAACAGAGTGATTACAG
>JAAYEB010000092.1 GCA_012728995.1 Fibrobacter sp.
AGACGCGAAAACGGGAGGCTTTGAAGATATACTTTGCCAGGTCCTCTAAGTGTTGCAAGAAATAATCCCTCACCTCCAAAAAGAGCATTTTTAAATCCACCAACAAATTGAATATCATAATTCACCGATGGCTGGAATGCAACGAGACATCCGGTATCAACCCGTAAAGACTGCCCGATTTCCAGATTTTTTTCGACAATTGTACCGCCTGCATGTATAAACGCCATCCCGTCACCACTAAGCCGCTGCAGTATAAATCCTTCACCACCGAATAATCCTGCACCTAGTTTTTTTGTAAAAGCAATATCAATATCAATCCCCCTGGCAGCACACAGAAAGCCATCTTTTTGACAAAGCATTGTGCCGCCTGCTGATGATAGATCAACAGGGATAATTTTACCAGGATATGGGGCTCCGAATGCAACTTTCGCCTTACCTCTTCCTGTGTGAAGAAAGGTAGTTATAAAAAAGCTTTCGCCTGTAAGCATCCGTTTGAACCCCTTGAAAAGGCCGCCGTCTGCACTGGTTTGCATCTGAATCCCGTCTTCCATGTACATCATGGCACCAGCTTCGGCACGCACCCCTTCACCCGGATCGAGTTCAATTTCCACAAGCTGCATATCATCACCAATAATATTGTAATCAATAACGTCTGCCATATTTGTATTTCCTTTCTATATAGAAACATACAATTCAGATAGATTATTGTCCAGAACCGGGATTTCCTTTTTGGGTAGTAATTTTCAATCATTGTATTTAACCATAGGTTTTCTTCCAAAACCGGCCCTTCAAAAGAGCCCGCGCGAAACGTACCTGCGAAATATCCCCTATTAGATTATATTATGTTATACATAACACATTCAGGTTACAAACATTGCGTAAACAATGAGGTGAAAACAATGAAAAAAACAGGCATATTTGGCATACATTCTGTTCTGATTTTTGTCCTGACTGCGGGTTCGCTCTCTTTTGCTGACATCGACACTGTTGAACATATCCATAATCAGAATCTTGATCTTGATGGAAAAGTTGAAATGGTGATAACCGCTTACAGTAATCCTCTTGATGGAAGTGTGCTTAATCTGAAATCTGAAGATATATGGCTCTATTTCCCCAATATTAAACCATCAGTTTTTAATTCCCGCTATCTTTCTTGCATTCAAATTAATGGTAATGAAGCGAAAACAGGGCAAAACATTCGTATCGACCAGTATCTTCAAGGCACTGTCGTGATAAGCCATCCTTCAACATATACTCCCCTTGTGGTTTATTCACAGGAAAACTTCGGTGGTGATTCCCTGAAACCTGGTCTTTACACTTTTTACAAAGCTTCTGAACTTGGCAAGTTAAACAATTCAATTAATTCATTTCTGCTAAAAAAAGGTTATATGGCAACATTTGCAGAAAATGAAAACGGTACCGGACAAAGCAGAGTGTTTGTTGCAGACAATGAAGATATCCTGATAAACGCCATGGCCGGGGAGTTAAGCAGCAACATTTCATTTGTCCGGGTATTTCCCTGGCGCTGGACAGGAAAAAAAGGCTGGACCAATGGACGGGAAGCTGCAGAAGCACTCGATTGCCACTGGCAGTACGACTGGGATAATGTAGCTACATCGGGTTTAAATATTGAGTATGTACCCATGCGTCATAATCTTGACTGGAATTCCTATTCCAATATTAACAACAAACAGGGTTCCACACATGTTCTGGGTTTCAACGAGCCGGATCGTCCTGATCAGGCAGATATGAGCATTTCCCAGGCTCTTGAACAGTGGCCCAACCTTCTGGCTTCCGGCCTGCGTCTTGGGTCTCCATGTCCTTCAGACGCGGCAGCCGGTTTAGGCTGGTTATATGAATTCATAGACAGTTGCGATGCCCGTAATTATCGTGTCGATTTCGTTGCAGTACACTGGTATAAAGGCGGCCAGAATGCATCACAGTTTTATAACTGGCTTAAGCAGGTGCACGAACGTACACGGAGACCGGTATGGATTACAGAATGGAATAACGGAGCTAACTGGACATCCGAAACTCATGGTAAACCTACTTATCAAGAGCAGGCACAAACCATAGGCGAAATGATACGAATGATGGATAGTGCCTCCTTTGTGGAACGGTATTCTATTTATGAGTGGGTAGAAGATACGCGTCAGATGTTTTACAGCTCTCCGGATTCTCTTACCCCTGCTGGAGTTGTATACAGAGATAATATGTCGACAATGGCATACGACAGAGAAATTGCAGAGCTTATGCATCTTCCCTGTATCCCTACAGAACTTGTTCCCTATTTTCAGGTTAACGATGAAAATTGGCAAGATGGAAACCGCGTAATAATACAAAAAGGTGCATCTGTTAAATTAGGTCCTCATCCCTGGAGTGGCGGGTCCTGGCTTTGGAGCGGTCCGCAAGGTTACAGT
Source organism: Fibrobacter sp. (assembly GCA_012728995.1). Classification (GTDB taxonomy): domain Bacteria; phylum Fibrobacterota; class Chitinivibrionia; order Chitinivibrionales; family Chitinispirillaceae; genus JAAYEB01. Next base: position 2,421 of record JAAYEB010000092.1, read on the forward strand.
GCTTCAACCCGTGAAATAACAATAAACAATATTTCAGAGAGCAATACAGGTAACTACACTGCCAGATACACAAGTCCGACACAATGTACAAGCTCGATTACTTTTACAATCGAAATAGACGGTATTTCACCTGTAAAAACAAAAACGCTAAAACCTGTTCAAAATGCGGCTATAGAGAATAACAGGTTGCAGGTAAGGGGTGGAGTCAAAAATCACGTCTGTATTACAATATATGATTTAAAAGGCGTACTTATATATTCAAAAAAGAGATCTGGTGTATTTTCAGTTCCTTTACACAGCATTTTGCCATCCGGTAGTTTCATTTTAAAAGTTCAGGGCAAAGCCGGATTATTGCTTGAAAAACGGTTGACAAGCCTGAAGTAAAAAGACCTTTTCAAACGAATCAGCGTGTTTCTTCTAATGTCTTGTAAGTGTTAATTTACGGGTATAACTGACGCCACCACCGAATGCAATCCGCATTGCATAACACCCGCTTCCCCGCAGTCTCAATAACAAAAGAAATAAAGCAACAGCCCCTCTCATTTCTGAACCTGATATGCAAAAACAGATTACCCAAACAGGGAACTGTTTTGGGTTTTCAAACGTTTAAATGTCTACTCCATTCAAATCAGCTTTTTTGAAAACACCAATTATGAACTGCAATGGACAATTTTACACAAAGAGTATCATAGTAAATTACTGGCCAGTTCTGCCAGCTCAGACCTCTCACCTTTTTCAAGATTTATATGCGCATACAGTTTCTGACCATGCATCTTTTCTATCAAATAACTTAACCCGTTCGACTGTGAATCAAGGTAAGGATGATCTATCTGAAAAATATCTCCTGTAAAAACCATTTTCGTGCCTTCACCAGCGCGTGTAATTATTGTTTTAATCTCGTGGGGCGTAAGATTCTGTGCTTCATCAACAATAAAGAATATCTTTACAAGACTTCTACCCCGAATGTAGGACAGCGGTTCGATAACCAGTTTCTCCTCATCAAGCAATTCCCGGATTTTTTTATTCTTTGGATCCGTTTCGGGAAACTGATTCTGAATTACGCCAAGATTATCGAATAAAGGTTGCATATAAGGGCTGAGTTTCGAGTTGATATCTCCTGGAAGAAAGCCGATATCTTTGTTACTCAAAGGCACTATCGGTCGTGCCATAAATACCTGACGATAATGTCGTCTTTTTTCAAGTGCAGCAGCGAGAGCCAGAAGGGTTTTACCTGTTCCTGCTCTTCCGGAAACTGTCACTAATCTTATGTTGTCATCCATCAAAGCATCCAGGGCAAAAATCTGCTCCGCATTTCTCGGTGTAATCCCATAAGCCGCAACTTTCTCTATATGGTCAATGGTTTCATTAAAAGGATTATACCTTGCCAGGGCAGACATTTTCCCGTTTTTCAGTATCATATATTCATTAGGTATAAAGGTATTCTCATCAGAAAAAGCAGCCGCTTCTATCCGCCCTGGTTGTGAATACATTTGTGATATCATCTCCTGAGTAACATCTTCCCGAATACTGTATCCCTGATACTGAAGCGAGATATCCTTTACATGGTCGGTTGTATAGTCTTCAGCCATTATTCCGACCGATTTGGCTTTCATCCGGAGATTCACATCTTTACTGACTAAAATTATGTTTCTCGAAGGGTTCTCTTTGTAGAATTTATATGCAATATTTAAAATCTGATGATCAGGGCTGGATCTGCTGAAATTTAATGCAAGATCCGAATGAAAACTGCTGCCCAGTTTTACACTGATTTTTCCATGCTTCTCTCCTATCGGGATTCCGCCGTTAAACAGACGATCCTCACTTAATCCATCAAGTGCCCGAAGAACTTCACGAGCATGATAATTAAGAGTACCGTTACCTTTTTTAAATTGATCAAGTTCCTCAAGAACCGTAATTGGAATCACGATATCGTGCTCATCAAACTGGTAAATACAGGAACTGTCATGAAGAAAAACGTTTGTATCAAGAACAAATACTTTTTTCTCAGATAATGGATTCAATTCTATCTCCTTATCTTCATTTCACTTATTGGTCTGGATTTCGATTTCATATATTATGCATCGGCCGAAGCAGATATTAAAGTGAAATCTGGATAAAATAATTTTTTTAATCCGCTATATCTATTACCAATGTTCGTTTTTCTCAATAGCTTATTTGTTATGACACTTTTATGAACGGGATGCTCTTTCGCTTTTTTTACAGAAACGTATTTCAATACAAAAAACGATTCAGGTATATTGTATTTTTATTTCTGCTCATTATTATAAGGGCAAGTGTGCATAAATTAAAAACACCATTACACACTCTTACAATCAATCAGACCTACCTGATTAATTGTTCCTCAATGTTGGTATTTATTATGATAGAATGGCACAGTAATTGCGTGTGCTGGACAAAAAAGTAAGTGTGTAAAAACTTCTACATTAGCGAAGGGTACAATATGAAAAAGATCATGATTATTTTGCTGTTTGCATTGGCGATCAAAGCTGATCATCCTGATATCTCTTTGGGAATAAATTTTATGCTGGGTGCCCGATACGACAACTTGAGGATGTGTGTTGCTTCTCCGGCCGGAGCCAAAGGTGGACCAATTGCAGATATAATGTTTAATACCAGAATACGTCTGGACGAAAAAAACACTGTCGGGTTTAAACTTCCCGTGATGCGACCAATTCTTTTTGCTGTAGCATTTAAAATGGTTCAGTTTGAACCCGAGTTTATTTATGAACACAAGTTTGCTCTAAAAGATGACCTCAATTTTGTCCTTGGACCAGGTCTTGGTATCAGCCTGCACTATGGCCCGGATTATAAAACAGAACGTGATTCTGAAAACCCGGCTAAATTCTTTGCCGCAGGACCATTTATAAGCAATCTTTTTGCAGTCAATTATCGTAATGACTCCAAAGACCGCCTTGTTGGGCTGAGAACTTTTTACGCACCCCTCTTCTCAGAAGATAAAAAAGGCACCGTTCTGGGAGCAGCTCTTGAATGGCATATAGATATATATGATAAATTATCTAAAAAAGAACCTGATTGAAATCCACGACATCTCTTTCTTTTGCTTCTGTTTAACTTGCCTGTGCAGTTACGCATGAGTTTTAAAGGGGAAAAATTCACATTTTCCCCCTTAATATTTCAAAAAAGGCGACTCAAAGCTAAAAACAAATCTGTTTTAAATCACCGATTTAAGAAATTTAATAAATATGTGTATGCCATTTGCTTTTATATGTATTAACAAATCGGCTTTAACAAAGAGTTTATATATTCTTTAAACCAAATATTGAGTTTTATAATTGATAAAAAGCTGTAGATGAGGCATTCCATGCATAATTCGAAATCCATGATAAATCTTGTCCTTATCACTCCCGGACCTCTGTTTTGCATCAAAGAAGATTACTGTCGTCTAATGATACGAGATTTTAACATTAATCACCTGTCGATGGTTTATTCAGATTTTAATATTTCAAAAAGCTTATTCAGAAATTATGATTTTCATTTTTCAAAATATAATTACAAATTTGATTTTTTTTGTAAAGCATGGTTCGGGATTCATTGTATTTTACATTCTTTAATCTGGCGCCTGAAAAACCGGAAAGTGGATATAATATCTGCATACGATCCTTTAAAAACCGGGTTGATTGCTTATATATGTTCAAAAATATTGGGTATAAAGTTTGTTGTAGAAGTTAATGGTGTTTATAATAAAGCAATAGATCTTGATAACAACAGACGGATATGGGATGTGGTAAAAAACTTCAGTGTGCCACTGATACAAAAGTTTGTATTGAAAAGAGCCAATGGAGTAAAATTACTTTTTTCTCGTCAAATCGAAGATTTGAATATAAATAAAATTAATAAACATTTAGGTGTTTTCCCCAATTATGTAAACATTAAACACTTTTTAAGATGCGATTGTTCAAAGGAAAAAAATCAAATTTTGTTCGCTGGATTTCCTTTCTGGATAAAAGGTGTTGATATACTTATTTCCGCTTTTAAAATAGTCGCTGAAAAATATAATGATTGGGAATTAAAAATACTTGGACATTATCCAGACAAATTTATTATCAACAGCTTCACTGGTAACCATGCCAGAATCTTTGTGCATGATGCAGTTATGCCGGATCAAATGCCTTTCCATATGCAACAATGCTCCATTTTTGTTTTACCATCAAGAACAGAAGCCATGGGCAGAGTATTAATAGAAGCTATGGCAGCAGGTAAACCAAGAATAGGTTCTGATGTAGATGGTATCCCTTCAGTAATCAGAAACGGTATTGATGGATTATTATTCAAACCGGGTAATGTAGATGACTTGGCAGATAAAATGAAGCTGCTCATTACTAATAGTAAACTAAGAAGGAAGATGGGCGAAGAAGGAAGAAAAAGAGTGATGAAAGATTTTACTGAAGATAACTATATCAGAAATCTTCGTAATTTTTATGATCGGGTAATAATGTAACTTCCCCAATTCGATAAATCAGGAGACTGGGTTATTGATATTGAAGCAGATATTGGGCATTATGCTTTTCGTTTATCGGAACTCCTTCATCTCAAAACATGCGCTTTTTCTACCTGAGAAATAATGTTTCCGAAGGATCAATATGATGAGATTAATATATTAACCAGCCGACGTATTAATAATTGAATAATTTTACAGTTAAGCAGTAAGAAATTTACTCATTGGTAATATAACCTGATATCCTTTTTGTGAATAAAAACCAGGAACTTTTAAAGTCGCAATTTGTTCTGGCACAAACCAGATTATTTAATTTACAAAAAGATACTATTTGTCGTTTATACCAACGATCTGTCATACTGGCTTTATTCTTTAACTGATATAATAGAATCAAGTATGTATTCTAAATTAATCTCTTTTTACAGCATCATGAACCATTGTGTTTAAGTTACAATTTATTAAACAATCCTGATAGTCTACAGGATGTTTTCCCAACCTTGTAAAAACCGTGTTCGAAGCTTTAGTAATCCTGGTAACAAGTTAATTCAAGTTAAAAGCTCCTTTTAAAAAAGAAAAAAAACTGAATAAGATGCTTGAATTCTTTTACCGAGACTCTATAATTACTGTCGAATAACCGCTTGTAAAAAGGGGAAATTAAAAACTTAAATACGAAGGAGTAAAGCATGAATAAAGTACTAATATTTGGTGCCTGCTGTATGGCATCCTTAACATTTAGTATCTCAGCAAAAAATTACTGGAATTGGGATTGTGAATCAATGAATTCGGCATCTTCCCGAATTTCTGGTTTTGATGGAACATCAAAACTTGTCACAACAGACCCGCGTAGTGGAAAATACTGCCTGCAACATGAAGGCGTGGGGAATGATAATGGTAATCAACAAGCAGGAGCAAAAGTTGGTGGTTATGATATCGGATCATTGCTTGACGGGAAATGGTTGTATTATCGCTGGTGGATGAAAATCGATGAAAATTTCAAGTTTGGAAATCGTACTGCAAAAATAAAAGCAAATCGTATTAAATTATCTTCAGAATCATCATCACCACCTTTAACAGGTTATATTGCAAAAGATAACTTCCATATATCAGGAAATCAAGGCTGTATTCCAAAACATCATTGGGATGAAGGTGGCTCAAGCATACCTTTCGATTTACAGGGAATGGCAGGCAAGGGATGGCATGAATATATTATCGCTTTAAAAAAGCAGAATGGTGCAAACGGGCTGGATGGCGAATTTCATCTGTACGTTGATGGCAAAGAAATTGGCAATGGTGTCAAAAATCTTCGTTGGACAAACCTTAGTGGTTCCTGCAATGAAGCCTGGATGGGCTGGATGGTCAGACCATATTTTCAGTTGAACGGGACTTCGTCTGATGGCGGTTTAATGTGGATTGATGATATATCCACAGATGACACATGGAACTCAACTTTGGTAAACATACCTGGGCAAGAAACAGGCATAAGCCCGGTCTCAAACAAGAATGTTCACGAATCTGCACTATCTATCTACCCTGTCAACAACAGGAATATACGGTTTACCGTGAAGCTGTTACAGCCTGAAAATATAAATCTGAATCTTTTTGATCTTTACGGCAGAAAAATCTGGAGCTATTCAAAAACCGGCAGGCAGGGTTCAAACAACATAACAATG
>JAAYEB010000093.1 GCA_012728995.1 Fibrobacter sp.
CAAATAAAAACAGTAAGTGAAATTTTTAGTGATTTAAACAGAAAGCGTCTTTTAAACTCGCCCGCTCGAAAACATTTTTTACAGTCGCTCAATAAGTAAATGAGGTTAGCGGGACTCGAACAGTAAAAGCCGCTTTCTCTGGTGCAGGTTATGCTCAACATAACGACCGCGGAATTTCTCTATTTTCTTAATCCACTGAAGTGGAAACAGTAAGAAATTTATGTACAAAAGCAAAAGTATGCAGATTAAGAGATTCGAACCTTGAAAACATTGTCTGAATCACGGATTGAGAAGATTGCACGAATAGCACTGATAAATATTGATTGTTTGCAACCTGCCATCTCTTTCAGTGAAATTTCATAATCAGTGCAAATCGAATTAAAAATATGCAGATTAAGAGATTCGAACCTTGAAAACATTGTCTGAATCACGGATTGAGAAGATTGCACGAATAGCACTGATAAATATTGATTGTTTGCAACCTGCCATCTCTTTCAGTGAAATCATATAATCAGTGCAAATCGGTGATTCAGACACTTTTCTTTGCTTATTTTCCTTTCCGATACTAATTTAAATAAGTTAATAGTTTCCTTTTTTCGATTCCATTTTGCCATGAACACCATTATCCTCAATCTCCAAACCACATCAAAAACCGCAATAGCTTCAGATAAACAACAGACACGCAAACCTTACTTTAAACAAAGAGTAAAAATACGTACATTTTTTGGTTATGAATGCTGTAATGGGCATTTTCGGAAAATATTGATTTTGAAATCAAAAAAGGTGCAAACGATATCGCAAATTGAAATTAACTTTAAAATATGGGAAAAAATCATACAATCAATTATATATGTATCTTCAAGCAGAAATAATCAGGAATGTAAAGAAATTGAAAATCTGTTTATGAAATGTTTGGGATAGTATCAAAACTATAAAATATGAATGAGTGAAGAAATTAGAAATTGCACGTTTAGGGTGCTCGAAGTTCATGGTTCATGATATAAGGAATTGAAATAATTGAACAATCATAATGAATATAAACGAATTACAGAGACACAAAAAAATGATTCCTATAATACCGCAATCAATGTGATAGGCGGGTTGAGGGATTTCTGTGTTATTTTTAAAGCTATAGATTCACATTTTAGTCAATCCGACTCTTTAAAAGTGCTAGTCAATAAACGTAACGAATTTAATCTCCGTACGGAAAAAAGCCGTACAAGGATTGAACGAGAGGTCAGAAAGGCTTTTTTAAAGTTCAGGAATGAAGAGCATCAGGCTCTCATTCAGGGGATTTTTACCGATCGAGTGCCACTGCAAGATAAAGAGCTGGTTTTTGTATGGCAGTTTGCCCTGAATAACAGGCTGTTTCGAGAGATCACCTCACGTGTTTTTTCCAAGACTTACTATTCAGGCCGCGCCAGCTTATCCAAAGATGATATTACCGCATATCTGAAGGAATTTCTGCGCCAGAATGAATCGCTGGAAATAAGCTGGTCTGAGAAAACGATCAATACGCTTTCAACCAAATACTTGAACCTGATGAGTAAGCTAGAATTTCTCAGCCCTGGAAGAACCAAATCATTCAGGCCCATCAGACCTTCCTCGGAAGCTCAGGTAATTTTTCTGTATTTTGCAAAACTATTCTCCACAAGTGCTAATATTCTGACAAACGAGTTGCTGTCTGTAAGTTTTATATCTAAAGAGGATATCCAGGATCGTCTTAAAAAGCTCTCCATGAAGGGTTTTTTTAATATGAATTTCAACGGTATCGATTTGAATATCGAACTAACTCACAGCTATAAAGGAATTTGCGATGTCCTATATAACTGATCATCAGCAGAAATTTACTGATCTCAATCTGCACATAAAAAACCAGGATCAGTTGCGGCTGAAGGCAAATGGCGGTAACAGCATTCTGTTCTCATATCCGCCTGAAGAAGAAAATCTATATATAGAAAAAGCCAAAGAACTCTACGCTGAAAACACAGCATTTATTGATGTCAGTAAACTACTTGTTCGGTTCATAGATGGTGACGGCTGGGAAGCTTTTAGCAAGTATTACAATGAATTCAAGAATACTCCGCACAAGGTCTTTCATTCGGATGATCCCACGCCCGATCTTTTTGATTTTATTATCAGTGAAATCGAGAACGCATGCAATAACAACAAGATTCCATTTCTGATAAGAACCGGTTGCCTATATGGAACAGGGATCGAAAACGTAAATATCATGGAGCATAAGGCCATCATAAAACTGGCTCACCCTCTGGTGATTTTTTACCCCTCAAAGATTGAGGACGACAACATTTACTTTTTGAACTTCAAGCCTGCATCGAAATACCGCTGCATACTGGTGAAATAGGGGCTGTACATGACAAAAATAAACGAAATTCTGACTCTGGATCTTCACGAAGACATTAAAAATGTAATTGACCTCGAGGATAGCTCTGAACTGGAAATTCAGCAGGAAATTGAATCTTATATCGTGACCGAAGGAATTGGCCGGCACCTTTATAACTTCACCAACCAGTTTACCTCCAATATAAAGGAAACAGGTGTATGGTTGTCCGGGTTTTACGGCTCCGGTAAATCCTATTTCGGCAAGATGCTGGGGTACATCATCGCAAACCCGATTATCAATGGAACCCCAGCCCGAGAGCGCTTTATCCCAAGGCTGAAAGGTGTTTCAGACGAGAGTCTCATTGAAAACTCTATTCGCAACCTCGAAGCCATTAACAGTAGAGTTGTCTTCCTTGACGTGGCCAAGCAAAACACAGACAGAGGACTTGCATTTACCCTTTTTGCAAACCTTCTGAAAAATCTTGGCTTTCGTGATGATATCTATGGCTACATGGAGTTTGACCTCTTCATCGATGGGAAACTTGGTGAGTTTAAAGATAAGGCCAAATCCCTCGAAGGACAGGATTGGGACGAACTGAAGACCAGCAACCGTCAGGTCGCCAGGGTTATGCGAAAGGTGTTCTCTGAGATGGGATACAGCGAGGCCGACTATGACGACACCCAGATAGTATACAGCTCGGCCATCGAAGATTTCTCTGCAAGTAAATTCAAAAGCGAACTCGAAAAATACCTGAAATACCGACCGGACGAAACCCTTGTTTTTGTTTTTGACGAGGCCAGTGAAGCGATCAGTCAGAAAAAATTTACACTGCTTGACCTTGAAGGAATAAGTGAAGCACTTTCGAGTATCAACAACAAGGTCTGGACCATTGCCATTGCTCAGGAAAAACTTGATGATGTTATCAGTAATGCAAATGTAAACCGAAGCCAACTGACCAAGGTAACCGATCGTTTCAAGACCAAAATACATCTTGAATCCACAGAGGTGGATGTAATTATCCGTTCCCGACTGCTTCATAAAACAGATACCGGTCAAAAGCAGCTTGCGGATTACTACAAGAAAAACGAAGGTCTTGTATCGGATGCCACAAATCTGAAGTCGTCCTTTCCGACCAAAACGGCCGATGTGGAAGAGTTTGCAACCTACTATCCGTTCCACAAATACCAGTTCGACATTCTGCAGAAGTTTTTATTCAGCTCCAATGCGCTGGTGGCCACACAGATTGCCGCTCGCGGAATGATCATCACCACGTTTGATGTTCTCCGCAAACAGATGCGCGAAAAAGAGCTCTACTGCTTCACTCAGGGATACGCCATATGCACAGAGGCTCAAACAGCACCTCCAATCGGACTGGTTAACAAATACGATACAGCCAAAAAGATTCTGAACGAGCGCGACAGTACCGTTGATGGTGAAAAGCTTCTGAAAACAATTCATCTGCTGGCAGACTCCGAAGTGGTGTCGCCGACCGTGGAGAATATCACCAAAAGCTATATCTCGGACATTACCACCTACTACGATGTCAAGCCGGTCATCGAGGAGGCGCTTGGATTGTTGCTTGAAGCCAAGGTGCTTCTGCTTTCAAACAACAACTACAAAATAACGTCCGATCTTGAGGGCAAGCTCCTTGAGGAGATGAAGGAGTTTGATGTCGAGCTTTTCAGCAAAAAACGCTCATTGATCAACTATGTCAAGAACTACAAGTTGTTTACTCCGGTGGCAACCTTCAACGACGGTACTGACAGTTTCAAATTCAGTGTCCTTTCCGATCAGGATGATGAGCTGACAGGTCCGGGCAGCAAGCAACTGAAACTGACGGTCTACAGTCTTTTTAATATCAGTGAGAATCGTCAGGATTTCATCGAGAATCTCAAACTGGAGACCCAGTATCAGAAGAATCTCATAACGCTGGTACCGGAAAACAAAGATTTCTTACAGATCGACAAATTGATTGGTGAAGTAAGCCGATACTCATATATGGAAGAGAAGTATTCCAATGAGTCAGATCCGGCCAAGCGCCAGATCATCCGGGATTTTTCCATTATTCGGGAAGAGAAGGAAAAGGAGCTTCGGGTCAAAATTGAGAAGGCGTATCGCAATGCCTCGCTGATTTATATGTTTGATGAACACCTGCTCAACGCGGACAGCTTCAAGGGTACCATTAGTGAACTGCAGCGCAAGCTGATCAAAAATATTTATACCAAGCGTCTGGCCTCTGGCCTGTCTGAAAGTCTGGTATCCAAAATTTTCAGCAGTCGCAAGGAAGGCTTGCGCCGACTCTTTTCCGGTGACGACTTCAAATTTTTCGACAGCCACGGCAATTTTACCGGCGATCACCTGAAGGTGGTTGAAGAGATCAATGCAAAAATTAAGAATCGCTATGTTGACGGTCGAACACTCGAATCAGAACTTTCCGAAGCACCATGGGGTTATTCTTTTGGAACTATTGTCTCTACTCTTGCCGTGCTCTTGCGAGCCGGGCGCCTCTCGGTTAAATACAATGGGAATACATGGTTCTCACATGAACAGAGTGGTATTCAGGAAGCTTTTACCAATGCGACCAGATTCAAATCCGCTTCGTTTAAATCCATTACCGCCTCACTGACAGCTGCCCAGAAAAACAGGGCCGTCCAGCTGTTGATGGATCTGGAAATCGAATCTCACGCCGGGCGCAAGGTTGACTGGAACACCAACGACTTTGATCTGGCAGACAGCATCAGGCACATGGCCGATCATTTCATCGGTGCACTGACAACGCTGGAGGATACGGTTGATGGATTCGAATCTCTTTTTCCGACGGTTGCAGATAAGAAGCAAATTTTACTGAGCTATGGCGGTAAGGTCACGGAAAACAACTATATCGAAAAAGTCGAATACCTGCTGACCAACAGCGATCAGTTTTCCAGCGCCATCCAAACGATTCTGAAGGCACAGAAGTTTATCAAGAAGAACTTTTCCAGAGTCAAAGAATTCAAGCGGTTCATTGAAGATGTGGTACGTGAGCTCAAAAAGGCCGACCGGACAGACTGTACGATAAAGGATGCCCACGATGAGTTTGTTCGCCTCTACAAACAGGACATGGTGAAAAACTTCGGGGGCCTGCAGCAGCAGGTGCAGATTGTTAAAGACAGTTACTATAAGCTGATAAGGAACGCGGCGGCAGGAATGAGTCACGAATACCAGCAGCTCTGCGTCAAAGTCGATGCTGCCCTCAGGGAGCTGAAAGAGTATCCGGCCGAATTGAACGTCCAGAACCGGAAAAAACTGGAGAACCTCAAGCGATACTGTTCGGACCGGATTATCAAAGAACCGGTTCTGGAATATGATATCACCTGCAAAAATTGCGGGTACTCGCTTTCGGATATTCTGAACTACACGGTATTGGCGCAGAATAAAGAGAGTGAGCTGCTGATTGTACAGAGCAGTTTTATAGCGGCACCCAAGCCGGAACCCGACACCGGTGGCGGCATTCCAAATCAATTGCCGGCTAATAAAAAACCGCGTAAAGTACTTTTTCAGATGACCAGCAGGGTGATGACGGTGCAGGAATACAAAGCACTCCTTACGGCACAATTGACATCTCTGGCCGCAGCCAGACCAGATGAAGAGATCGAGTTGGATATTGGTATTCAGGGACGGGATTTAGAATGAATGCTCAAAATAAGCAACTACGTGATCTTATTGCAAAAGGGGAAAGTTTGTCGCTTGAGTTCAAAAGCGATCAAAAATGTCTTCCGGACAGAGATTTGGTAGCCGCAGTTGTTTCCCTCGCTAACACAGAAGGCGGAGATCTTATTCTCGGGGTTGAAGATGATGGTACGATTAGTGGTTTGCATGCGAATCATTTCGACACTTCGGGAATTTCTGCTTTGGTAGCCAACAGGACCAACCCCTCCGTAGCTGTCCGGGTGGAACGATGCGAGTTAGAGGGAAAATCTATTGCCAGAATCATAGTACCCAAATCGCGTCAACTGGTATCAACATCCGATGGGTTGCTGGTCAGGAGACGCCTCAAGCTCGACGGTACACCGGAAGCGGTTCCTTTCTATCCCCACGAGTTTATCCAGCGGCAGTCGTCAATGGGGCTTGTCGATCCATCCGCCATAGTGCTTGAGGAAGTTGATGTTACCCAACTCGATCCGCTTCAACGGCTGCGCATTCGTAATGCCATAAAAAAATACGGCGGTGAACAGACGCTTTTGGTCCTGTCGGATGAAGAGATGGATGGCGCGTTGGGGTTGGTCAAATACATCAATGGTAAACAACACCCAACGGTTGCCGGACTATTGCTGCTGGGCACGGAAGAATTGCTGCGCACCCATTTGCCTTCTTATGAGGTCGCTTTTCAGGTACTGCAAGGCACAGATGTTAAAGTGAATGAATTCTACCGCAAACCCCTTATAGAAACCTTTGAGGAGGTCGAACTTCAATTCAAACCCTGGGTGGTAGAAGAGGAACTGGAGGTCGGCTTATTTCGTGTTCCGATCCCCAATTATGACCGCCGGGCTTTTCGAGAGGGCTTTGTCAATGCACTGGTTCACAGGGATTTCAGTCGATTGGGTGCTGTACATGTAAAAATCGACAACAACGGCTTGAACATCAGCAGCCCCGGTGGCTTTGTTGAAGGTGTCAACCTCAGCAATCTGCTGGTGGCGGCACCTCATTCGCGCAATCCGCTACTGGCCGACATTATCAAGCGGATTGGCTTGGCCGAGCGTACAGGGCGCGGCATCGATCGAATCTACGAAGGCATGCTGCGTTACGGTCGGCCAGAACCCGACTATGGTCTTTCCACCCCCTATCTGGTCAACCTGTTCATGGCCAATGTAGCCGCCGACCAGGAATTCCTCAGGATGGTGGTTGAACAACACGACAGGCTTGGAGAACCGCTCGTTGAATCCCTGATCGTCCTTACTCGTCTGAGGGATGAGCGTAGGCTGACCACCAAAGATATTTCACCCGCGCTTCAGAAAAGTGAATCACAAACGCGGATCATCCTGGAAAAACTACTTGAGACTGGCCTGATCGAAGCACACGGAACCGGTCGGGGACGCAGTTATACGCTCAGCGCAAAAGTCTATCGGCGAAGCGGGCAGAAAGCGGCTTATGTGCGGCAGGCTGGATTCGATTCCCTTCAGCAAGAGCAGATGGTGGTCAAATTTATTCAAGGCCATGGCCGGATTAAACGTGCCGATGTCATGGAGTTGTGCCGTCTGACAAAAGATCAGGCCGCAAAACTGCTTACACGGCTGGCGGGCGAAAGCAAAATTTACAAGCATGGTGAACGAAGGGGAGCTTATTATGATTTCACGCCATAATTTATGCGCCTCGCTCATAAGTTATGAGCCGGCTCATAAGTGGCTCATAACTACTGCACACGCATGCGTAGAATCGTGCCTGGATCAATTGTATTTTACCAGCGGTGCACGTATTGGTTCATATTTATGCCCGCTGAGTGAAAATATGCTCACCGCGCATAAAGTGCCCACTACGAGCATAAATGCCTCAATGACTCCAATTTTAATAGGATTTACACTATGAAGCTTTCTGAACACGTCGACCGTCTCCGCAACCTCATCGAGGCGGCTTTTGATAAACAGTTTGCCCGGCTGGGTATCGGCAAAAGCAAGCAGTTGGACATTGAAAAACTTCCTGAAGAGGTCTGGCCCAAAAGAAAAAGATACGAAAGTATCCTTCAAAACCATATCGGGGAGACCGGCGATTACGAACACGCCCGGGAAAAGCTCATTGACGAGTTGACCTTTACCCTGTTTAACCGTTTAGCAGCTGTCAAAGTTATGGAGGCGGCTGCTCTGTTCCCACCGGTTCTGACCAAACAGCCGGAACACGGCGACCGCTCATTCGGTCACAAGGCGTGGCTGGAAAGAAATGAGCACATGCGCTCGGAGGAGCTGGAGGGAATACGGGAGTATATCATTCACGAATTTGACCTGCTTGGAGAAACACTGCCGTTGTATAATCGCAGTTACCCCTATGCCTTGCTGCCCGATCCGATCAGCCTAAACGAGATCATCGATGCCTTTAATGCAGTGGAAAAGGACAGCCAGGTGGGCAGCGATATCTGGCAAAGCGATGATGTGCTCGGATGGTTGTATGAGAGCTATAACAACAGGAAAAAACAGGCTCACAAAGACAGTAAAGACAAGACTGAGTACAACAAGGTCTCTTTGCAGTCACAGGTATATACGCCCCGCTGGGTGGTGCAGTTTCTGGTGGAAAACTCACTGGGCAAGCTCTATCTGGAGATGTATCCGGATTCCGAGATCAAGCGTCGTTACAAGATTGCCAATGCTCCGCAGACACAGGAGCGAAAGCCCAAACCGCTGCATGAAGTCAAAGCCATTGACCCGGCGTGCGGATCGGGGAACTTTCTGCTCTATGCCTTCGATTTCTTCTATGAACTCTATGTGGACCAGATCGACAATTACGGGGCTGACTATAACGAAAATGAGATCCCCGGGCTGATTATCGAAAACAACCTGCACGGTATCGATCTGGATGACCGGGCGGTTCAGCTGGCGCAGTTGGGGCTCTATATCAAAGCCAGGAAGAAACGCCGCACCATAGGAGAGCTTCATTTCAAGGTAGTCTCATCTGATTTCTTTTTACCGGATTATGACGAAGTAAAACACATCTTCGAGGATGGAAATTCCCTTGAGATCAATCAGAAAAAACTGATTGCAGACGTCTGGGAAGATTTGAAGTTTGCGTACAAATTCGGTTCTCTTATCCGCCTTGATGAAAAACTTTATTCCCGTTTGCATGCAGCCACTCGGAAGAGAGAGTGTGAACAGGGAAAACTTTTTACAAATAAAGAGCTGGGGCTTGATCCTGAAGTAGTGCAGACTAATGTTTTTACGGAGCATGATATTGCACAGGAGAAAACAGTTGCAGAGAAATTTTTCAAGAATCTGAAAATTGCAGTCGAACAATACGCACAGGTCCATCGACAGGCTCAGGACGGTGCTCAGGGCAGTACCTTCCTGACCAGCAAGACCCGGGATGCTATCACTTTTCTTGAACTGCTCACCACAGAATATGATGTGGCAACGGCTAATCCGCCCTATACCGACAGCGCTGACTTCGGCCCGGAGCTTAAGGAGTTTATTGAGGACAACTATAAGAAACCGTACAAGTTCCATACCAACCTGTATGCGACCTTTATCAAGCGGTGTTATGACTTCACGGGTAAAGCCGGTTTTATTGCCATGGTTCATCCGCCAACGTTTATGTATATCAAAACGTTCGAAGACGTCCGCAAATTTATGATCGATAAGACCCATATTAACTTCTTTGTTGAATGGGGTTATTTGGGAATGTTTAACCCTTCGGCTCGTGTTGATAGTGCTCTTTACATTTTGGAGAAGAGCAATGATCAGGAAAAAGATGCCGTCTTCGTAAAGCTGAACCACCTGTATGAAACTAAGCGTTATGACGCGCTATTTGAAGCCTATGAAAAGTTCCTCGCTGGTAGCACACATGAACTGCTATACCGCATTCCGCAATCCAAGCTGAAGATCATCAAATCCTGGCCTTTCATTTATTGGATATCCGATGAGTTCAGGGAGAAGTTTAAAAAAAATTCCGTTAAAGACCTACTGAAAAATTGCCAAGGTATGTCTACAACGAATAACTTAAAGTATTTACGCTTTTGGTGGGAGATAAGACCGAATTTCCTAGAAAAATATGAAGAGGAAAGCAAATGGTTTCTTCACGCAAAAGGAGGTCCTTACTGTAAGTGGCATGGTAATATGTGGGTTGTAGTGAATTATGAGAATTACGGGCAAGAAATGAAAGAAGAGGTGAAGCGTCGTTACCCATACCTGAAAGGTAATACAGACTATGTGGTAAAAAATGAATCCTTCTATTTTAAGGAAGGTATCACCTATTCTGCTTCAGGTTCAAAAGGGACATCGTTTAGATATTTGCAACCGAACGCTACATTCAATGTTGGTGGATCTAGTATTTTCCCCGCTAAGTATAGCAATCCGATTTTCTATTTGGCTTATTTTAATTCAAAACTTTGCTCATATATTATTGATTGCTTGAATCCTACCGTCAACACGAACCCTGGAGACTTAGATAGGTTGCCATTTGTCGTTCCTTCATCAATCATTGAGATGGCAGTTGAAAAGAGAGTTAAAACCATTCTCTCCATCAAGACAAATCTGTCATCTTCATTTATTTCAGAACTAGAGTATAATAAGTCGCCCTATAACCCCCAAAGTACCTTTAAAGGTTTCTTCAACTACGAGAACCACCTACTTGCTCAAGTCCTCATCAACGAGGCCATCATCAATGAAAATATCTTTGAGATTTACGATCTGACCGAACGGGATAGGGCGATGGTGCTGGCCAAAGAAGGTGTAAGCATTGGTGGCCTGCCGGTTACCTCCGAAGCCCGGGATGCTTATCTGGCTGAAACGGAAGCGACCAAAGAATTCCCGCTGGATACAATTCGTGAATTTATCGAAGCACTGCCTGTCAAAGAATTCACAGCCGAAGAACGTGAAGCCATTGAAAGCGGATTTGGAAGCCTTTATCAAAGCAACAACGATCTGGAGGAGTTCTGCATTCGTAACAAAGTCAACCCGATCAATGTCTGGTACTGGTTCAAGCAGAGCAATGTGATCCCGCAGCAGCGGATGCATACACTGGCCATGGAGTTTCTGGCCGATATGATTCGTGAGATCCTCATGGAGGATGAAGACGGCATTATCCCGCTGGTACCAAATGCCGGGGAAAAAGTACTGCTGGACCGCATCGAGGAGAAATTTCGTGAGAAAGGTTTCAGCTCGGCCCAGTACTCAAGCTTTGATTCAGTCCTTGGCCGTCCGATCCACGAGTACCTGAACAAATATTTCTTCGCGGAACTATCCGACCATTTGAACCTGTTCATGTATCTGCCCAAGACTCCGTTTATCTGGCATCTCTCCAGCGGTCCGGAGCAGGGATTCGATTGCTACATCATTATTTACAAATGGAGCCGCGACAAGCTGATGCGCCTGCGCTCGGTCTATATTGAGCACCGGGAACGCTCGCTGGTCAATCGCCAGAGCGACCTCTCCGGCAATCAAAGTGCCGATGCCCAGAACGAAAAAGATCGCATCTTCCGACAGCTCAAAGAGATTGAAGCCTTCAAGACCAGGATCGATGAACTGCTGGCCGAAGGCTACAACCCGATTCTTGATGATGGCGTGGGCAAAAACATCGCCCCTTTGCAGAAAAAGAAGATGATCCCTTACGAGGTGCTCAATGAGGGGCAATTGAAAAAGTATCTGAATGCGGATTGGTAGGGGGAGCTGATTATGATTGACAGTTGGTTTAAAAATGATCTGACGAATATCTACGGACAACACACCGTTGCAGTTTTTATCGATGAGTCCGGCGATGCTCAGTTTTTACTGAAGACGATCGAGGGTGAATATACAATCTATCAGGTAAACTCAGAGCTGGAGGAACTGCACGTAAAGTATCTCGTTGAAAAAGCGCAACCCAGCCACGAGAGATTCCTCATTTATACCCGTTCAAAAAAGGATGAGCTCAAGTATATCCGGGAATATTGCGAGACCTGCGGATGCCTGGAGATCCGTTACCTGCAGAACTATATCAAAGACAAAGTCCACCAGACCCTGAACCTGAATATCAACCTTCCCAAGGATGAGTTGATTGCGGCAGCAAAGGTGAGTGTCGGTAAAGATCGCACCTACTGGATGGATCTCAGCCACAAAGGTGCAAGCGAAATATTCGATCTGAACAAAGAGCTATTGCCATTTGTGCATGATCCCGAAAGCTACTCAAAAGAGAAGTATGACGCACAGCTCAGGGAAACTTTTTACCGAAAGGTTAATGAACTGCTCGGGCAGGATTATCTGAATAAGCCTGCGTCTACGCTTGCCGGTGAAGTGGTGAAAGCCATGCTCGACGGCCTGGCCATTGGCAGCTGCGATAAGATCCTTGAATCGGTCTATAAGGGTTGGCTCGACTCGATAACCTATCGCGATTCATTCAGCGGATATCTTGGCAGCTACACGCTTGGCCCTGATCTGGATATATGGAATGTCAGTATCCATCATCCTTTCCGGCAGGTTGATGAGAGATGGCTGGCTGAGATCGGTAGAAACATCTCCGATAAAGCAATCATGAAAACAAAGCTGGCTAAATTGCGCCAGCGGAATGAAAGCAGGCAGGCACAAGCCCTTGGCATTAGTTTTTGGGGTGATGTGATCACTTTACTGGAATTTGATCCGAATAATATAGCATACCTGAATTGTTTTGATGAATGTGTGGAGTTTTATAAAAAACATTTCTATAAGCTCGATACTGCCATCCGTAACCTCTATGCCGGGTTTCTCAATAAAAAAGAGCTCCTCGAACCATTTCAGGAGATTTACAAAGAGCACGTCTCGATCTTCCTCGATAAATGGTTCAAGCACTGGAACGGCTACAAAGAAACGCAGACAGGGACCCTGCAGCGTATTATCGATGATGCTTGCGGTTTAAAGACAGCCGTTATTGTCGGAGATGGCGTGGCCTATGAAATAGCGGAACTGGTCGTGGCAAAGGTTAAAGGGACAGCCAACCTCAAGAAGGATTCAATCCTTGCGGATATCCCTTCCGAAACCGAAAACAACATGAGTCGAATTTATATGGCCAATGGAGAGACTGAAGCGGTCCAGAGCAACCGTGAGAAATATCTGGCCGCACAGAACCCTGATGTCACTATCGATTTTATTCGGTTGGATGAAGTTACCGAAGAGGCTCGGCCCGGTCAGGTTTTGATTTGCACCTATAAAGACATTGATGACATGGGTGAGAAGCTTCAGCAAAAGGCGCTGAAGTATTTCCCGGAGACTGTCGATTTTTTTGCTGAAAAAATTTCACTCCTTCTGACCAGTGGTTATGCCAAAGTTTACCTGATCACAGATCACGGTTTCGTATTGACAGGTATATTGAGTGAAGCGGATAAAATTTCAACACATTTCAAGGATACTGTAAAAGTATCAGAACGTTACATTCAGCTTAAAGAAAATGATAATTTTGGCACCAATTTTTTTGTAAAAGAAACAAGAGGTAACTATTTTTGTTTCGCAAAATCAATTAACCCATTTAAAAGCATAGGCAGATACGGCTTTTCCCATGGGGGCGCAACGCCACAGGAACTGGTTACGCCTTTTTTCTGTTGGGAACGATCCGAAGAATCTGTTGTTCCGTTGTCTGTATCGATTGAAAACAAAGGGGACTTGAAAGATGTCACCGGCGAATTATTCTCAATCAAGATTCAGGCCGAAAAAGATGCCGGAGATCTGTTCTCCATGGATCGAAAGGTTTATCTGGTCTTCTTTGCCAATAAGGCGCAGGTGAATAAAAGCGATGTTTTTACCATTCAGCGGAATGAGCGGGTAACCAAGGAATATACGTTTGATGGCCATTCGGAACTCGAAGTTCACCTTCTGGATGCAGCCACCAAGCAGCAAATCGATCGGGCCGTTGTAAAACAAAATAAAGACAGAGATTTAGGCGGACTTCTCTAATGATAAGGAACTGATTATGGCAGTATTGAATGATTTAGACATAAAACTTCTTGAGCACTTCAGAGGGTACGTTGTTAAAAAAGATCTTGTCCGCTCCGTGAAGGTTGGGGCCAATGTGCCGGTATTTGTTCTTGAATACCTGATCGCCAACTCGTGCTCAACTGATGATGAAGAAAAAATCCGCGATGGAATGGATAATGTCAAAAAGGTTCTCAGTGAACACTATGTGAACCCGGAAGAGAGTTCTCTGATTCACTCAAAGATTCGTGAAAAGGGACGCTATAAGATTATTGACAAGATTTCTGTGGAGCTGGATTCAAGAAAGGATATTTACTGGGCGAAGCTTCAGAACAGTAATATAAAAAATGGAAATATAAGTGATTTTCTGGTGAAACAGCATGAAAAAATGCTGATGGGCGGCATTTGGGCCATTATTGATGTGGAGTATGATCCAGACATAAAAATCGGCCAGAACATTTTCCCTTTTGTTGTCACTGCGGTCAAGCCGATACAACTTTCCAGCTTTGATAACAGCAAGGTCATCAATAAACGTAAGGAGTTTACCAAAAAAGAATGGCTTGACATCCTTTTGCGAAGCTGCGGCTACGAGCCGAATGCTGAAGGCGTTTCTGATCGTGTAAAGATGCTTCTGCTTTCACGACTGCTCCCAATGGTTGAGTCGAACTTTAATTTCATTGAACTTGGGCCGCGTTCTACGGGTAAATCTTATGTTTTTAAAGAGCTTACGCCTTATGCAGTGCTGATTTCCGGTGGTCAGGGCACGGTAGCAAAACTGTTTGTCCATGGTTCGACCGGTAAAGTAGGGGCAGTGGGGCAATGGGATGCAATCTGCTTTGATGAAGCGACCGATAAAATATTCAGAGACAGGGATGCCGTTCCTCTAATGAAAGATTATATGGAATCGGGATCGTTTTCGCGGGCCGGGGCCGGAGGTGAAATCACCGGGGGCGCTTCCATTATTCTGAATGGTAACATTAATCAGCCGGTAGAAACGGTTCTACAGACATCGCACCTTTTCAGTCCGCTCTCTGATGAGGTCAATAACGACACTGCTTTTCTTGATCGTATTCATTTTTATCTGCCCGGCTGGGAGATGATCAAGTTTTCACCTGATCATTTCACATCCAGCTTTGGATTCAGTACGGATTATTTCTCTGAGGTTCTCAAATCTTTCAGGCGGATTACCTATACCGACGCGCTCGAAGGGTATTATTCCCTTGGGGCACATCTGAAACAGCGTGACACCAAACCTGTTAAGAAAATCGTTTCCGGGTTTATAAAGCTAATGCACCCGGATGGCGAGTACACCAAAGAGGATATCAAAGAGTATTTAGAAATTGCTCTCGAAATGCGCAGACGTGTTAAAGAACAGTTGAAGCGGATCGGAGGCATGGAATTCTGGGATACCAATTTTTCCTACATCGATAAAGAAAGTCAGGAAGAATTTTTTGTTGGTTTACCAGAAGAAAAGGGCTCACACCTTATCGAGAATACGCCACTTCCACCAGGGGTTTGTTATACCAGTACAAGTGATTGTGAAACCGTTGCACTCGTGAGAATTGAAACCGTTGCTGTAGCGGGGTCTGGGAAGTTGAATATTACAGGAGTCAGCAATACTGCGGTAAGGGAAAATATTAAAAATACCTACCAGTATATTAAAGCAAACGAAAAAACGATTCTGAGTGACAGACACTCGCTGAAGAATTATGATATAACCATTCAGGTGACTAATCTTCTTGGTGCTGCGGTTTCATCGGGGATAGGATCGGCTGTTTACATTGCAATTGTATCTGCTCTATACAAAAAGAACCTCAAAGCTGGCCTTGCAGTACTTGGAAATATTTCTGTTGGAGGTGCTATCGAACGTGTGGTAAACTTTGCAGACAAAGTCACTATGCTTTCCGAAAATGGTGCCAGGAGCGTAATTGTTCCTATGGACAATCTCAGTGAGATATCAAATGTGCCGCCCACTGTTCTTGGAAACACCGACGTTCCTTTCTATCAGAACAACCAGATGTTAATGCACAAAGCGATACTGCTGGATTAAAATATTCAGAAGAACATTACAGACGAAATGATACAGGAGTATAGCACGGAAAAAAAGTGATCTTTCGGTTGTAGATAGTAGATTTAAAATAAACAAGAAATTGAATTCCTCGACTTAAAGTAGAGGAGGGATTCTTAGCCCGGGTTTAATAAAATGCATTAATTATGGAGTCAGGTATGAAATCGTTTGACGAGAAAGAGAAAAAGAAGCTTGACGAGTTGATTCACGAGGTCGGCGTATATCGAAACAGCAAAGACTTGAAAGAGCTCTTGGATTTTATTAAAAAATTCCCAAAGATAGCGCCATTTAATGCCTTACTACTGCATATACAAAAGCCTGGCAGCAAGTATGTGGCATCAGCTTCAGAATGGAAGGAACGATTTAAAAGAACTATTAAACCCGGGGCTCGTCCACTCGTAATTTTGTGGCCGTTTGCGCCTGTGCACTTCGTTTTTGAGCTCGAAGATACAGATGGTAAAGACCCGTTTCCAGAAGCGCTGCAAAATCCTTTTAAAACAAATGGAACCATACAAAAATCTGTTTTTGAACGTTTTGTGAGAAATCTCCCTAGTGTCGGCGTGTCATATCACGAGGCTGATCATGGTACTGAAAGTGCTGGATATATCAAGCCGGCCAAAGAAAAAAGTGTACAAGTTGCTGGCAAGAAACATGCGAAAATTCTGTACCGCATGGTTGTAAACCAAAATCACTCAAAAGAAGAAAAATTTGCAACGATTGCACACGAACTTGGTCATCTCTATTGCGGTCACCTCGGAACGCCAAGTGTGAAAATGTGGCCAGATCGCAGTAAGGAAGGAATTAACCGGGAGTTCGAAGCCGAAAGCGTTGCCTGGCTTGTGTGTGAGCGGGCCGGAATCAAGAATCCTTCGGCAGAATACATCAGTGGATACCTGAAGAAAAACGAACAGATCCCCCAAATTAGTCTGGAAAATGTTCTGAAGGCTGCCGGGATGATAGAAGCCATGACCTTGAGAATCCTTTCTCTTCGCAAGGAGATTGTTGCCTGATGGAAGCTATATACCCGAATTTTTAACCTTTCTGATATCCAATTTATTGTAAACCAACACTTAATAACTTCTTGTTTGTTTTCTCACATCCATTCCATTTCAGAATTACAACTGCTGAAAAGAACTTTTCCGTTTCCCGTAATCCCCATATACATTTTGATTTTAAATGGCTTAAATAAAATATAACGGTTTTATATATAATCAAGGGCAAAGGTCAAAAACAGAGAATGAAATATTTGTTTTGGTATTAGATCTTGAAATCTTTTAAATGTACATCTGATCACTCTTGTGGATGTGTAGAAACCCTTATCTGTCTCCATTTTTCAAAATATTATTGAATACCAAGAAAAACAGGAAATCTTTGATTCATAATTTCATACTGTATCCACTTCAGTGGATTAAGAAATACAGATTCTCCGCGGCCATTATGTTGAGCTTCACCTGCACCAAAGAAAGCGGCTTTTACTGTTTGATCCCGACTTCACGTCGGACTCAAACAATAAGCGCAGAAACAAGAGCGGGCGAGAAGTGCTCATAGCCAGTGATTGGGGCGGAATCCCAATAATAAGCTTTAATTGTGTATGGGCTCACTGCCGTTCGCCCCGAAATAAACATCAATTTACACTAGTTATAATATATGAAATCCTAAGAAAACTATATTGCCTAATCGATATCCACTTCAGTGGATTAAGAAATACAGGTTCTCCGCGGCCATTATGTTGAGCAGCACCTGCACAACTGAAAAGCGGCTTTTACTGTTCGAGTCCCGCTATTTTCGTTTACTTATTGTGCGAGTTTTAAAACTGTCTTCAGAGCGGGCGAGTTTAAAAGCTGCTTACTGTTTAAAACCCTAAAATCTTTACATACAATTCTTTTAGTTGTGCAGGTGATTAGCGAAACATGGCCGCCAGGGGCATTTTTGGTTCCTTTTTTGCCCTGGAAAAAGGAACTCGTCGTCCGGGCGCGAAAGCCCGGCTTACTAAATATCCTTTTTACTTCAACGTTTTATTGCTCAGTAAAAACAGTTGTACGTTCCGACAAACAATCTGATAAAAATAAAAAAAATAAAGAAAAAAAATTATAACAGGGAGATTATTAATCTCCCTGTTTACTTATTATCCGTATAAAGACAAACAATAACTATTAATCAAAACAAACCTTAGAAACAACATTATCATAATAGTTCGACCAGAAAGACTCAATCCCTTCAAGCCTGTAACTCATCTTCTCTTTCTCATCACAGAAATCAAAAGTCCGTATTAACCCATTCATGATATCATAACCGTTTCTTAATTTTCTTATTATCTTTTCAGTTACATGCTGCGTAAGGTTCTCATACTCAAGCGGTTTTCCGTAAAGGTTGGCGCTACTCAATAAGAGTTCTTCGGTACGCTCTATTGCATATCGAAACATCCTGAAACCAAAAAGATAACCGGTTCCCCTTATAGTCATATCTTTTTCAGAAACTGAAAGCGAACCAATGAGTGCAGATTCCAGACCGTTGTCATCCAGATAAACCAGATTAATACGTGGGCCTTTGTTCTCTGAATAGGATTCAACAGGTATGATAATATTACGATCCGGAATACCGGCCCTGAATTGAACTAGAATCAATTCGGAGTCTCCTGAAGGAGGAAGTTTTTCACCTTTTCGGAGAAGGGTTTTCCTCTTTTCGTGGATCTGTTCCTGAAGATCTGTTACTGCGACGTTGATTAAAGCGGAAGCGGAATTGATTTGTGAATAATCACGTGTCATTTGACACCTCCATAGATTTTTAGATAAAAAAATGCCCTGAACTCTAAACGCCCTATGGAGCGTCCCGGTCCTCGCGGATACCGGATTCAGGGCAGTTGTTTTCCGATAAAAAAGGCCGGATATGGACCGGGGAAAACGCCGCCATAGGTTTTTAGATGCTCTAAGTATAAAAAATTATTTCAGGGATAGCAAGTTGTTTTTGATGAAAATTGGTGTGTAATTTTTGCTGGAATAAAAAAAATGCCAGGGGAAAGTTAGAGTTTAAAATAGATAGGAAATAGGTATAAAATAGATATGAAAGATTTGAAAGATATGAAAGATTTGAATTTGGTAAGGCATGCGCCATTTATTAGTGGCTGATACGCTTGCGGTTGGGTACGACAGAATGCTGGCAGTGTTGCCTTCGAATAAGAGAATAAGTTAACAAAGGTTCTTTTAAAACGGAACTATTCACAGGTTTCCACACGCCCCCAAACCGAAAGTTACAGAGCTGCAATGAACTGCCGCGGGGGTCGTGTGCGCTCGGCGAACATGATGCCTTTTTAGTAGAATTTACCATTATGATATGAATCTGGTAAGGCA
>JAAYEB010000094.1 GCA_012728995.1 Fibrobacter sp.
AAAGGTCTTCTTGAACGTACAATGCGCTTCAGCGATTCAGAAAACAGGGAAACAGTACTGATATCACGAAGACTGGTAAACATGAAATTCCCTCATCTGGGATCACTTCAATGGATTCTGATTCCTCAGA
Source organism: Fibrobacter sp. (assembly GCA_012728995.1). Taxonomy (GTDB): domain Bacteria; phylum Fibrobacterota; class Chitinivibrionia; order Chitinivibrionales; family Chitinispirillaceae; genus JAAYEB01. The sequence continues at coordinate 131 of JAAYEB010000094.1, forward strand.
ACTGGTCTGATGAGATACTGATTCATTCGGCCCTTGATGCAACAGTAACCAACAGTGGAGTAGAACGGTACCGTTCCTTTAATGGCCGTCACCTTGAATTCATAAGGTCTGGTAAAACTGTTGAAAATGGAATATTTCTTGAAGTACAAACTTGTCAGTCTCATATACGGATGGCTCAGGCAGCACGTACATTGATTTTTGATGGAGATGCGCCGGAAAAACCGGAAAATATAATTCAGAAAGAAAATTATATTGCACACGAAACAAGTTTTAAATGTCAAAAGCTTAATCCTTTACGCATAGAAAAGACAGTTGCGATCTATACATCAGGCGATAATGCCATTAGTGAGCCAGTTTATGAAGCTTGCCGTGATATTGAGAGCTGCGCAGGGTTTGACAAACTACTTAAGTTTCATATCCGTTCCTGGGAACACATCTGGAACAGGTGTAATATTGATTTTGAAAATGACAATAAAGTTCTCAGCATTCTTCATTTGCATATTTTTCACCTGATGCAAACCGCTTCACCAAATACTGTTGATCTGGATGCAGGTGTTCCCCCACGTGGGCTTCATGGAGAAGCTTACAGAGGACACATAATGTGGGATGAGCTTTTTATCTTTCCGTTCCTCAATCTCAGACTCCCATTCCTGACAAGGACGTTTCTGATGTATCGGTACAGACGACTCAAAGAAGCCAGGCGGGCAGCACACCAGGAAGGTTTTGATGGAGCCATGTTCCCATGGATGAGCGGAAGTAACGGACGGGAGGAGAGCCAGAAAATCCATCTTAATCCACTTTCAAAACGATGGGTACCCGACAACACCTGTCTTCAACGACATGTAAATGCAGCCATTGCATATAATGTCTGGCAATATTATCAATCTACTGATGACAAGGAGTTCCTCTATTTTTATGGAGCAGAAATGCTGCTTGAGATTGCAAAGTTCTGGGCTTCCATTGTCAGTTATAACCAGTTTCGCAAACGTTACGAAATTCATGGCGTAATCGGGCCCGATGAATATCACACTGCATACCCCGATTCCGCTTCGCCCGGCATAAATAACAATGCATATACAAATGTCATGACCGTATGGGTACTTGTCAGGGCAATTGAGGTTTTGAAAATTCTTGATGAAAACAGGACAAAAGAGATTCTTGACAATCTCTCTATCACCAACGAAGAGATTGAACGGTGGAAACATATAAGCACAAACATGTATATACCGGTTGAAAACAGCTTTATCTGGCAGTTTGAAGGATATGAAACATTAAAAGAACTCGACTGGAAAAGATATCGCCAGAAATACGGTGATAATATTCGACTCGACCGGATTCTGGAAAATGAGAATGATTCTATAAACAATTATAAAGCATGTAAACAAGCTGATGTATTGATGCTTTTTTATCTTTTTTCATCAGATGAACTTAAATTATTATTAAATTATTCGGGATATAATTTCAATCCGGAATCAATACCAGAAATGATTGAATACTACCACAACCGTACTTCGCACGGTTCCACATTGAGCAGACTCGTCCTCTCCTGGGTATTATCCCGAGCCAACAGAAACCATTCGTGGCAGATTTTTAAACATGCCCTGTTAAGTGATTTTATCGATGTACAAGGCGGAACTACACCTGAAGGAATTCATCTCGGTGCAATGGCAGGTACAATAGACATTATTCAAAGATGTTATACCGGCATCGAAACACGAAATGATGTTTTATGGTTCAATCCATGCCTGCCTCTGGATGTTAAATCCCTTAGTTTCAGGATACGGTACAGAAGTCATTTTATCACTGTTTCTGTTAACCAAAAGGAACTTACTCTTTATCTGGAAGAGGGATGGGGTAATCCTGTAAAATTAGGTTTTGGTGGTGAAATACATCTGTTCAAGAAAAAACAAAAACTGGTTTTGAGTCTTGACAAAACATGCCCATCCTGAACGTTGTCGCTATGTTTAGCCATTGAAACGTACTTATCGTATACGTGTTTCGAAGCTGACATTCAATAACGTCACATCTCATCATTGAACTTCGTATTGAAGTTTTTTAAACGATGAGAGTTCTTCAATTCCACCATATTCACAAATTCCCCGCCACACAACCGATAACAACCGGGTATTCATGTCAATAACTACTGTCTGCAAGGCAACACAAAGCTCCCCAGGACCTTCACCGGTATCAATAGTCATTACAGGTTTTTCTGAAGGGAGTTCAAATTCGAATGTCGGGTAATCCTTATCGAAATATTTCAGGGTAACATGTTCATCACCTTCAAGTACCTTTCCCCATAATCCTTCAGAAGCACCCTGAAAGAGTCTATAATCCAGTTTAGGTATTTTTATCTGTGAACTCCCCCCGTGCATCGTCTTTAATTGTTCGGCTACAGCCGGCACCTGTTCCGGAAGCACCCCTGCATATGTATATCTTGGATAAAAATTCTTCCGTGTCCATCCGAAAGAAGCCGGTTTTGGAGCATTTACCCATTCATCAGTTTTAGAAAGGATCAGGTTATCTGGTGTAAGCGGAAAATCCGGGTCCTCAAGGTTTGGTATCAGAATATCTTCATATTTTTCGAAACCCCCTTTAAGTGTAAACCCTCTTCCAATCGGATTTGGCAGAAACGAATTTATAGCTCCATCTTTACTTATTGCGATTCCCCCATAAGCATGGCGATATCCCAGTTCCATTTCTGTAAAAGGCTCAGGGTCACTGATAATCAAACCACGAAGTGCTTTTGATTCAACTTTTCTGTTACCATAAACCATTACAGTTTTTTTCAGAGGCCCGACACGGACTGAACAGTCGAGATAATATGCTTTTTTCCCTGCCGGAGTATATGCTTTGCCAATTACAACCACATCAGTTGTTAATTTATACGGTATAAGATCCGTTTCTGCAGCGATTTCACTGTAAAGAGGTTTCTGAGAATCTTCATATACATCAGTTTCAACAAGTGGTAACTGCTCCGATGCTGTCTTGACATTTCCTGGCGTAATTGAATAGGTTTTCTTTGCCAGAACAGACAATATCGGAACACCATCATTTTTATTGCCGGGAATAAAAGTATTGATCCACATTTTTCTTATTCTACAGTTGTTAAGGTAATCCAGACAGAATGGAATTTATCAATTAACCATTACAATTCCGCCTTTGACAGTTGTCATTCCGCTTCCACTCAACTCTGCCATTGCTCCACCAAGCTTCAGCATTACATCCCCTTTTAGTTCCGTGTTCATTCCTTGTATTTTAACACCTGTGGTCCCTTTTGTGTCAACCTGCAGACCTTCAATTTTGACATTTGCATTTGCTTTCTGGTTTATATTCAACCCGCTTATGGTCATGTCCTGTCCGGCTTTCAGATCAACTTTTCCGGAAGACGCGCTCATTACAATATTCGCATTACTGTTTATTTCTATATCTTGTGCGGCATTAATCGAGAGTTTTCCTTTCGTATCAAGTATCAAGCCCTTGCTCCCATCAAGAGTAACAGTATTTTTATCCTTTCCATCGGAAAGGGTAATTTTATTTCCATTGTCATCAAGGTCTATAGTATTTCCGCCATTAGATTGAATTGTGATTCTTTTGTTTTTATCATCTATTCTGATAACATGCCCGTCCGCCGTATTAATAACAATGCCTTCTTCACCGCCCTTATAGGACATTGAGATTACATGGTTTCCGCTATTCCATGAAACAGATTCGTTTTGATCATCTAGCAAAATCTTGTTTTGATCTGTAGATTGAAGATAAATTCTTTTGTTTTCATCATCCATTTCGAACGCGTTATTATTGTTGGTCAGAATCCTGACCTTCTGCTTCCCGTCCTCATCATCCATTATAAACTCATTACCGCCGGCAGTTCTGATAATATTCTGGTGTTTGTTCTCACTGATAACTGGAGAAACGGTGTTTGCATTTGGAATCGTTCCCAATCCCATAGGTTTATCCGGATCTCCGTTAACACATGCAAGCACCATTTCAGTGCCCTGATGAGACGGGAAATGGATACCATATTTTGCACCGCTGTATGGTTGTGCCATGCGGATATATTTTGATCCGTTACAGTCATTTTTTTTGCCGGAAATATCAAAAGGCAGCCGGATTTTATATCTTCCCATATCATCCAGATGAGCATAATCAGAATTTTCAGCCTCTATCATGGCTGTAATGATACCATTAACTTTTGGAATCACCGCCTGTTTTTGCGGAACATAGTAATCGATGAGTTCCTGATGCACGGAACTGAACTGATTATGATAAGTATAATTTCCTGTAGAAAGATTACCACCGGTGTGAGTCACCTGAGTAATAAGGAAAATTGAATTAAGGGAATTGTTGGGATGATTTTCGAGTGTAAATCTGCAGCCGGCCCTGAATCCCCTGCAGTTTCCAGCCCCTTCCATATTGGATTGAAGGGATTTTATCCGTCTGGAAAGAATTTTTACAGCAGTTTCTGCTTCATCTGTATTTTTGTAATTTCCCCCATATTCATATATTGTACCCCATTTACCACCTTCAATTTTAGCTTTACCGGATAAATCCAGTTCAGGAGTTCTGTAGTTATAATTTTTCCCGAACACCTCATCTGGAATAATTCTCTTTTTAAACTGTGTTTTATGAATTGATTCCCTGTTTTCATCATCAGTTCTCTCGTTACAGCCAAAAACAGAACTGAATGTAATTGAACTTTTTCCCGGAATTTCCAAAAAATCACCCGTATTATCTGTTATTATGAGTTTTTCACTTGAAAGCTCCGGTTTTACTCCAGGCGAGGCGCCAATCGGTTTTTCTTCAAAAAAATACCAGAACCCGTAATTTTCCATCAGTCGCAAAATAAAATTAAGATCAGATTCGTTATACTGAACCACATACTCATGCTCCGGATAGTTGTCCGGTATTCTGTTATCAATATCCTTACTCTCTATTCCAGCTTCTTCAAGTATCTCATTTATGATATCCTTTACCTTCTTTTTCTGGAAAATTCTTGATTTCTTGTTAAGAGTAGTCAACCATAATTTGGGAACCAGATGTACCCGATAAGTGCAAAAATCCGGATTCTGATCTACAGAACAGAATTCAGTAACAATTCCTGAATATGGAAAATACTGGTTGCCACGAAGAATAAAGAGTGTGGCAGGTTTGTTTAGAACTTCATCAAAATTAATATTAAAGTTTTTTGAAGTAAGTGTTATATCAAAATGGTAAGGATTTGAAATTCGTTCAGACCCTTTAAAATCAGCTACGTCAAAAGTTGTTTTTTTCAGTTCACCACAAATGAAGTGAAATTGTGACTCATTTGCCTTTTCCATATATCCTCCGGGTACTTTAAGAACAATTTATCACCTTTTGAAGAATATACAATTTATGTAATAACTGAAATGTGATCTGGATCACATTTCACAAGATTTTTTCAAAATAAATATATAACCACTGTGTAAGGTTTGCCCTGTATTTTAATAATTTTCGGGTATTCAGCCAGAAATTTATCACCACGGCCAGCTTCAAACTTGAATTCCGGTTTCTGGTTTGAAAAAGTTAAATGGCTTCAGACAGTTTTCAGTTCACACAATTTTTCTATCGAGTCAAGATTGTTTATACTATGAACAGTTATACCTTTTTTGAAACCATTTGCACGAACTAGTCCCGTTAAAACTCTTCCAGGCCCTATTTCAAAAAAAGTATTAACCCCAGCCTGACGCAAAGTTTCCATTGATTCTCTCCAGTATACCGGCATTGACAACTGTCCGGCAACCAGATTCTTTATTGTTGATGGATCTTTATGGGGTTTTGCCAGGGCATTGAATATAACAGGTATTTGAGGTTCCTTAAAAATGATGTCTTCAGCCCATTTGGTGTATACATCACGTGCTTCGGCAAGAAAAGGACTATGCCATGGTCCAATTACATTAACAATTCTGGTCTTCCCCAGCTTCCTGTTTTGAATTTCAAACGAAATTTTATCCAGTAATTTCATTTCTCCAGACAGTACAACCTGACATGGAGCATTGTCATTGGCAAGAACTACCCGATCCGGTTCATTAATTTCTTCAAGAAGCTCAATAACACTGTCCAGATCCATAAACATGATAGCCAGCATACCACCATCGTTTTTTTGCGCCACCATGTCCATTAACTCCCCACGCCTGGCAGCAATTCTAACTGCCTGCTCAGGATCAACGATCGTTGCAGCCGCAAGCGAAGTAATCTCACCTAACGAATGGCCAAGAACGACATCAGGTACAATACCCCTGTCGGTCAGCCTGTTGAAATATCCAAGCGACACAGCAACAAGCAAAGGCTGAAGATAACGAGCCTGTATCAACTGACTCTCAGGACCATTAAGGCAAAGTTTCTCAAGATTACACCCGGTTATTTCACTGCCAAGATCTATAAGAGACCTGAAAAACGGATCATTGTTTTCGAAAAGATCCTTCCCCATTCCCACTTCCTGAGATCCCTGACCGGGAAACAAAAACGCCTTTTTCCACATTATTATTTAGTTCCTGTAATCCACTTTAATATCTATTACCTCACCGGTTCATACAAAAAGCATTTTGGAATTAACATTCTTTAAAACGTCCATTAAAGATTTTACCAAAATCAGAGCTAAAAATTGTAAAATATACTTATTTATTCTGCTTGTTCCAATATACACTGGCCGATTAACACTCCAAAATCCTGAAAAATGTTATATTCCATGTCGTTTAACATATACCCGGTAAGCTAATACAAGTAAAAAAAGTTTAATTAATCCAATTCATACTGTATTTTATGTGAGTATTGCTTTTTAACTGAAGCGCAACTTCAGTTCTTTAATATTTGGCAAGTTATCTCCGGAACAACTTGAACACAAGGGCACAAAACTTGTTACAGTTATATGAAGCATTTCTTTTCTTCAAAGGATTCTTCATTAAATCAGTCTCTTTTACGAAACTGATGATAGTAAGTTTCCGGATAAAATGATTTTTTTAATTTTTATCAGAGGTGGAAAATGGATCTAAAAACATCTGAATCTCCCCAATTTGACACGAAAATAATTTTTGTAACCAAAAATGAAAAACCCGCACTGACCGATTTTCAGGCAGATACTGGTGAAATCACACTTCGGTATGAAAACGGTTTAACCAAAATTTTTTGTGGTATAGGAGAAAAAAATTCCTGCACACTTCAAACGATTCGAAACACTGCTGCAAAAGGAATACAGAAAGTATTTGATTTGAAACGTGAACAGGTATCTGTTCTGGCATTCAATAAATCCAATGAACCAGTAGATGGCAGTAATTTAGCACTCATTGAAGGCATAATACTTGGATCATACAGGTTCTCCAAATACAAAAGTGAGAAGCCTCATGAGATCAAAAAAATCGAAATAGCTGGAGAACAGTTAAATACAACAGAAATCAGACGTACAGAGATAATTTGCAAATCAGTTTTGTATACCAGAGACCTTGTGAACAGCAATGCTTCGGAAATAACTCCTCAATATCTTGCCAATGAGGCACTTGAATTAGGCAATTCCGATAATATCAAAGTTACAGTTCTGGATGAAAAAGAGATGGACAAAAAGCAATTAAATCTTATTAATGCTGTAGGAAGCGGTTCTTCTACCCCACCCCGCCTGATTATTATGGAGTATATTGGAGATAAAAACAACAACTCCAAAACAGCTATAATTGGTAAAGGAATTACATTCGACTCCGGAGGGCAAAACCTTAAACCAACCGGCCACATCGAGACTATGCGATCGGATATGGCTGGTGCAGCAACAGTACTTGGAGTCATGAAAGCGCTTGTTGAACTGAAACCCTCTATCAATGTAACAGGTGTAATAGGTGCAGCGCATAATGCAATCGGAACCAATGCTTTCTTTCCGGGAGATGTTTACAAATCTTACTGCGGCAAAACAGTTGAAATCTGTTCTACCGACGCAGAGGGAAGACTTGTTCTGGCAGATGCAATTTCATACAGTGTCAGAAATTTCAAACCAGATACAATTATTGATTTTGCAACCCTCACAGGTGGTGTCGTAGTTGCACTCGGAGAAATGGTTGCAGGACTTTTTTCCAATAATGACAAACTGGCAGATAAACTGTTTAAAACAGGAGAAAAATGTGGTGAACAGATCTGGAAATTACCATTGTATAAAGAATATTGTGACTCCCTTAAAAGTGATATAGCAGATTTAAGGAATCTTTCCAAATTCAAAAAAGGAACTGCCAGCTCAATCACGGCAGCAGCTTTTCTTCGGGAGTTTGTTGAAGGTACACCATGGGCACATATAGATATTGCAGGAACAGCGTTCAATGAGGGTACACAGCGTGGAGAGATCCCTCAATATGCAACCGGTTTTGGAGTCAGACTTTTTCTGGAGTACATGCTGTCTTCTGAAAATATCTGAGAATGACAATTGACTTACGTTAAGCAGCACCGCTGCATTACCGTAAACGGGTTTCATGGCACGGCTGTGAAAACCCGTTATCTACCTTACCTTTTCCGTTATCGGGGTTGGTATCCACATCGAAATCATGGAAACAGGAGATTCAGAATCAATATCGACCCTGAATTCCGAGTCCCGATTTCGGGGACAGGAAAAAGAGTGCTGGCAAAAACATTGTTCGTATTTCTTTTTGGGTCGGTAAATTCGGGGTTGGTATCGGAATCGAACCATAAAAACAGAAATTCGAAATTGATACCGACTCCGAGTTCCATTTCATAATTCATAATTCTAATATTCAGGTCGCAGATAGTTGCAGTTATTAGTACCTGTAACCGGTTTCAAATCTTTATTTTATAATTTCAGCCTTTTTCTTCTGAATATATTGTCAAAATGTCCACTATATGTTAATTTTATTACTAAAGTTGTAATCAACACATTTTGAGGAGGTACAGATGTCCTGTTTCAAGCAAATTCTGATTTTATCGTTTTTTGCATTAATCCTGGCAGGATGTGGTTCAAAAACCACAGTAGCAAAAGGTGACAAATTCATTGTTCAGGAAGAGATTCGTGAAAACGCCGAAATACGACTGGACGGTTATGTAGATGGTGTTCAAGTTACCCTGCCTGAAGGAACTGTTCTTGAAGTTCTTTATACACCTCCTGCAACAGGTAATGTCATAGAATGTATACCTGTCGAACTGAATCAGCAAAAAGATTCTGAAGAGATTGAATCTTTGTTAATACCAGAAAGATTCCGGTTTAAAGAAGGTTATAATGGATACAGCTTTGCCATTAAAAAAGAGTATATAGGATCAAAAATTAAAAAAGCTAATTAACAAAATTTATATGCAGGGTCACTTCTGATTGGTGACTCTGCATTTCAGACAGCAACACTGGATACCATAAATCGATCATCACATTTGCGATACTGCACCAAGACCTCTATTCCTGTTGTTTATCATCTTATCAAAACGACATCTCGGTACCCCGGATAAGATCTTTTGAAAATTTGTGCTGTTCAAAACATTATAATCGATCTCCTGGTTAGGATGAACCAGAACCTCTGAAATTGAATTGTTCAGAAGATTTTTAATTTTTTCCTTTATCAAACTATTTTTTACGAATTGTTGTATATGAAAAAAATAATCGGTACAATGATACCGTTTTCTGATAATTGAATCAATAACAGCCCTGTATTTTTTGTTCCAGAAGTTTTTTTCATTTTTCAGAAAAGAATAGTTTCTTCTTACAAATGTATTTTGGGGAATTAATTGTCCCCATATCACATTCGCACAGAGGTGCATATGATTATGTCCATCAATTCTTGATGGTTCTTTTTTATATAAACGACTGTATTCCTCTACCTGTTTCTGATATACATAAGCGAATTCATTTTTAATAAAAGGGTTATACAGGACCTGAGCAAGTTTGTGTTTTTTCAAAAACGAAATAATGCTGCTTTGGAATTTCAGCAATCGCCCCGGAACTTCAGCAGTAAAAGACAGTGTGAAATTCAGGTGCAACCCGGTATCAATGCCCTTTTCAATTGCTATTTCGGCAGCTCTCCTTGAATCTTTCATGAAAACCATTGCACTAACCGAATCCACTTTTTTACATTCAACACAATCCAGTATCCTGTTTGTAATAGTAGTTTCTGAACCCCAGTCATCAGCATTTATAACTACCATATCAGCATCCAGTCAATGTTAAAGTAAACCTGTTCCGGTTCATTTGAACGATTCCTGAACATTTTTTTTTCGCACTTTCAAATTTCAATACCAGTTTCACATTTTTACTTGCAAAGTTAAGTTACTATTACGATACATTTTTATACTGTGATTCCTCAGATCAAAACATGGTATTCATATTTTCATTCAATTTGACAATACCAGCCAGATGTTTTGTTTAAAGCGAGTTCAATATCACTCCAGAACGATTTCGGAAGTCTCGTCAATAATTTCTATTACGTCAAATGTCTCTTTTCGTTTTTTAAAATCCAGGTAGAACAGTATTTTTTGATCAGATTCCTCACATCGTTCAAATATCTCGTTAAAAACATTCATCAGTGGTCCATTTCTTTTCGTTTTAACCATCTCCGCATATAAACAGTTGTACCCTTTTTCATACTCCTTTTCACACAACCACTCCATAAAAGATTGTTCAACCATTTTTTGTGCAATCCTGCAGGAAATTACGAAATCCCTGATAATTGGATTTGTCTGATTTTCATCGATACTCACGAATCCAATGGTTCCATAATCTCCGAACCTGTCTCTACACGACAATGCAAGAGACAAATATTTCTTCTTGTTTAACAATTCATTGAATTCTTCACCTGAATATCTTCGTGAAGACAAATTAAGCTGATTAGACCTTTGTATCAGCTCCAAGCATCTGACTATTTGACTGCTTTTTGTGGGTATTGTGATTTTTAACTGCATTCCGCAATCCCTCAGAAATGCCAGATAATTATCTCCAAACTTCTCTGAAACCTTTTCACGCTCGATATTTGAAATATAAGACAATCTTCTGTTCCTGCTTTCTGAAGTAACCTCAACATCAAACTCCGGATAGTCAAGGAGTAATGGAATCTGCTTTTCGGTGAACACCTTCACCTGAGGAAATACTGATGCTACTTCAGATCGTTCAAAAGCACTATCATCTATCAAAGCAAATGAATCAACATTAATATTTAATTTATTTGCAATTTGTTTAAGGTTTTCACTTTTAGCGCCCCAGTTTATGGCAGGATAAATGAAATAATCTGCCAGTCCGGACTCTTCTATAACACTCCATGCTTCATTATGATCATTTTTACTGATGACAGTCTGAACGATTCCCCTTTCATCCAGCGACTTTATCACTCTGATATTTTCTGATAAAATTTTGATTCCTTCCCTGCCATCCTCAACGAGGGTACCTTTCCACAAAGTATTATCAAGATCCCAGGCTACGCATTTTATTTTATGAAACTGTTTTTCCTTTTTTACAGGATTTATATGAACTCTTCTTGTTTTTATGAAATCCATCCAGGTGAAAACTGTTCGAACTGTTAAATTGTTTTCAGGATAGATAATCATACTGCCTTTTGGCGAATGTGGATCTGGCAATATCCTTTGCACCGGGATTTCGAAATAATTGACACCAGGATTAATTTTTACCGAATCCCTGAACCGCCACTTCGGACTGTTATACTCCATTTGCATCATGAAAGGTGATTGCTCAAATGAATAGCATTCCATTACGAAACAATCAAGTAGAGAGGTCTGTTTGTCTATTCCTGCTGAACACAGGATTTTTTCCCTTACATTCGAGTATATTTTATACAATATACGCTGAGGATTATAGTAAGTTAAATTCAGGAGATCGGATGGTTTAAGAGGATATGATATAAATGTAATCAGTTTTATCATTTTAACAATGACAGAATCAATTTTCTGAAATCGTTTCATCTCATCTATTGTTAGAACACCAGGATATAAAACTGTCCCAAGCTTTGCCCATCTTTTGAAACGTACATCGGCTCCAAAATTGAAAGCACCTTTGAAAGCAGGGTTATTATATATCCCATATGTCATTCTGACACATCTTTTGTCTATTCTTTTTTCGTAAAGAGGGCAACTGTGATAGCACTCCGGTGGAGAACATTCCAGACAATGTTCCTTCCAGAAAATTACCTGTGCATAATCTACCTTTTCGGGTGAAAGATTTGTTTTTACCCTTTCTGAAAATGGATCCTCTTTTTTCCAACGTTTTTTATTTGAAAATTCCTGTTCCCACATATGTTATCCTGCTTTTTCAGTTAAATTCGAATGAACGTTTTTTTACCGGTTCTATCCTCAACAGACCAAGAAGTTTACCGATGTGATCACAGTTTCTTACGAGATATCTCATGAAATAGTGATGTCCCGCGATCTGTAAAAAGGGAAGTGTAATGGTATAAATTCCAGAGGCGATCAGACTTTTTGCAGTCGAGATACTGCATATTTTACTTTTTTTTGCATTCATGGCTCCCCGTAAAAGAGCTCGTTTGAGATAGTACACACGCGAAAATCTTTCAACAGGAACAGCCTCCCAGACAACTGCTTCATTACACCATACAAATTTTGCTCCCCTATTTATTGCAGATTCAAAGAATCGGCTGTCTTCACCACCGGTTGTTCCATACTTTTCATCAAATGGATTGTTTTCTTTACCAAATACACTCATTCGAAATAGTACATTTCCTGTTCTTGTATATTTTGGATTGTTCATGAGTGTACCGGTTACGAATGCTTTCCGGTTGCATATTCCGCTTTTAACAAGCCATAAAGGTGGAGTTAAATCAAAAAATGGTACGACAGGACCTAATACCCCGTCTGCTTCATGCTTTATACATTGTGTATAGAGATTGTGAAGCCAATTACTGTCCGGAAATTCATCATCATCTATAAAGGCCAGAAACTCCTCATTACAGTTTTTCACTATCCTGTTACGCACTCTTGAAATATTTTTTCGGGATTCTACCATATACCGAAGATCATATGCTACGCTTTTTCCAGCTTTTTTAACTATGTCTTCTGCCGACCCATTAATGTCGTTATCCACTACCAATACCGAATACCCGAAACCTTTTTCACAATACTGTTTCGAAAGTTCGGTTAACAGTTTTTCCAGATATACGGGACGTCTATACGTACAAATACCTACTGTAATCATATAAATAATAGTACTTTAGCTGTTTTTCCCCATGATGAAGCTCTTTATGGGTATAAAAGAGCAAAAAGAATGACAAATTGCTCTACATTGTCATTACAACAATATTTACAGCAGAAAAGAATCACAGACTGTTTTAAATATTTTAAATGTATTTATTTGTAAATCGGTTAAAAAACTGGAAGATTACCAACACTATTCAGGATTTTTATCTGCATTCCGAGATTCTGTACAACGGTCTGGAAATAATAGAGCAGTACGTCTAAAACAGTATTGCAGAATACAGATCCGTCACAACCAATAACATCAAAAAATCTTTCGCCTGCTAAAGTATCACTATTTGCAGAAAATTGCTTACACCTTTACTCCTTTAACCAATGGATCATTCTACACTATTATAAGCCGTTTTGGCGATACGGACGACTACCTGTTTTTCTTGGGTCCAACATTTCAATGGTCGGTTTTTAAAAGTATCGATCTGACTCTTTGGGGACAGTTCTTCTACGAAACTGCTTTCAGTGATTATAACACATTAATCGCTGCTGAAATCGGATGGTCTTTTTGATATTTTATAATCTGTTTTTTTTATTTATATTAAGTGAAAATAATTATAACTGTCACTTTTAATTTAATCGCTAAAATGATTACATCAAATCAAGCCAAAAACGGTTTTAATCCTGTAATTTTGCTTTTTTGTTTCCTTTTACTTTTTTCAACAATCCTTGCAGAAAATATAAAGAAAGCAGATTTTGCTGGAACAAAATCAGATAAATATAGAAAACAAACTGAAGCAGATCTTGAAGAGAATCGATTTCAGAATGAAATAAACTCCTTATTTGATTCAAATTATGATGATATCGATACAACCGGCTGGCTCATTAACCAAATAAATGGTTGGCGTTTTGATTATTCAGCATTGAATGATACGCTTCGGATACCATTTATTGATTCTCTTCATAAGCGCTATTTTACATTCCCTTTTAAAAACTACACTACTTCACCATTCGGTTCCAGACGAGGATTCTGGCATTTTGGCCAGGATATAAAGCTGCAGGTCGGAGATACTGTAAAAAATGCACTTGACGGGATTGTACGTATAATTGTGAATGACCGTTATGGATATGGCAAAGTTGTTGTTGTCCGACATCATTACGGACTTGAAACACTGTATGCTCATCTTTCAAAGACAACAGTAAAACAAAACGACAAATTGAAATCCGGTGACATAATCGGTCTTGGTGGAAGAAGCGGCAGAGCTACAGGAAGCCATCTTCACTTCGAAATCCGGCTTTATGGACAACCTTTTGATCCCAATCTTATTATCGATTTTGAAAACTATACTGCAAGAAGTGATACGCTTTTTTTGTGCAAAGATAATTTTTCTTACCTTACAGATCTCAGAAAAACAGTTGTACATACAATTCGTAAAGGTGAAACTCTCAGTGCAATTGCAAAACGCAATGGAACAACTGTACAAAGCCTCTGCAAACTCAATGGTATCAAATCAAGCACGATTCTACGTATTGGAAAACGTCTTATAGTAAGAAAAGGTTCAAATCAATTTCACAATACTTATGTTGATATCTTTTCCAATTCCGGTACCTGAATCGTATTTCATGATATTTTCGACCATTACACTTTGAAGACTTCTATTTTTACCTCGATTTTGCTCGTTTATCTACAGATTTTGCTTTAGTCTCGTTTCGAATTTCGGGTTTAATATTTCTAATTTTTAAGAAGTGCTCGATTAAGATAAGATAAGATAAGATTACGACAACGACAACGACAACGACAACGACAACGACAACGACAACGATTACGACAACGATTACGACAACGATTACGACAACGATTACGACAACGATTACGACAACGATTACGACAACGATTACGACAACGATTACGGCAACGGCAACGAGACAGAAAAAAGGCCTGGCAGATATGATCTTAAGATATAAAACCTAAATATTTGAATCTGAATCGATCGATTCGGTTTCGAGCTGTTCCTGATACTCCATTTGCAACATTTTTTGTTTTTTACGGGATCTGGTCACCATAAAACCAACTACTGCAAGCAACAGAATCAGAAACCATATCAATGATGAATCTGAAAAAAGAAATGCAAAACGATACCTGGCCGAAATCTCCTTTGTGAGAATATCCTGAAGTTCACTTGTTGCCAAACCATAAGTATGAATCGCAGCAGTTTCAAAATTTCGATATTTAACCGCATTATTTAATAATTCCGGTAAAAGATCATATCCATAATTATCGAGTAAAAATCTCATCGCGAAATGGCACTGACTGTAAGCTATACGTGCTTTTGCTTCAGGAAAAAAATTTAATTTTTCGATGGAGTCAAGAGGTACAAGCGAATTAGTCAGAACTGCCTTGGATAAAATTATATGCTCATCAAAAGCAATCTCTCCCGAAAGCGCCATCGCCAGGCCCTCATGAACCCATCGAGGTATTCTGATATATCCATAAGTACGGTTTACAGCAATATGCACAAGTTCATGAAGAGTCACTTTGAGAAGGTCAGATGAATAAAATGCCGAAGGACGATCAACAGGAACAATAATAGAATCGGTTCCTATTGCTCCTCCCCCTCCCCATTCAGGAAGCCTCACACCAAGAATACGTTCATCTTTTCCCGAATAAAAAATTATTGTAACTGGATCCGGCTCATCAATAAAACCAGGCTGGAGAATCTGACGAATTTTCACATATTCTTCATGTAATACAATAGCACTGAAATCTGGCGGTACATACCCTTTCAGTTTTATTTCAACAGCGGAAACTGTTGACAAACATGAAATAACAAATAACATTATAGCTCTGTTAATCCGATTCATCTATTCAAAACTATATCACGTGCATATTTATAGTCAGAAATAATCCATCTTGTTTATTAAGGTATTCTCAGATACCGGGTGCGTTTATTATATTTTGGAACTTAAACGACTGGCGCAATCAAGGTGGGTTTAACCATCGGGGAGTAATTCTGATCTACCGCGCGCCTGGGTAGACAGGTCAAACTTTCAAAAAAGGAGACCTATTATGCCCGATTCAGCAGTTTCAGCTTATCTTAAAGATAAAAGTCCCGATCAGATCGACACTGGTTTCCTTGCTTATTTAGCAAATCTGACACAAATTTCTGCCGTATTACCACAAGCTTCACGTTATATCGTTAAAGAACTTGCCGACCAGCGAAGCAATTTAAAACTGATAGCCAGTGAAAATTACTGTTCTCTTTCTACACAGCTTGCAATGGGTAATCTTCTTACAGACAAATACGCTGAAGGTTTTCCATTTCATCGTTTTTATGCAGGTTGCAGTAATATCGACGAAATTGAAGCTTACGCTTCTCAACAGGCATGCAAACTTTTTGGCTGTGATCATGCTTATGTCCAACCTCACAGTGGAGCTGATGCGAATCTGATTGCATACTGGGCGATTCTCAATAACAGAGTTGAGATACCGGCTCTTGAAGAACTTGGTGAAACTAATCCTTCAAATCTATCCAATGATAACTGGAACAAAATCCGTGCAAAAACAGGAAACCAACGTCTGCTTGGAATGGATTATTATTCCGGTGGACATCTTACGCATGGATATCGTCACAATGTATCTGCACAGATGTTCGAAGCGTTTAATTATGGTGTTGACAAATCAAGCGGACTCCTTAATTATGATGAAATTGAAAAAATGGCTCTTGATATTAAACCGCTGATTCTTCTTGCCGGTTACAGTGCTTATCCACGTGCAATAAATTTTGCCCGTATGAGAGAAATTGCCGATAAAGCCGGTGCTGTTTTTATGGTTGATATGGCACACTTTGCCGGACTGGTTGCCGGCGGTGTTTTTAAAGGAGAATACAATCCGGTTCCTTATGCACATGTGGTAACCACAACAACTCACAAAACTCTTCGCGGTCCTCGCGGTGGAATGGTGTTGTGTACAAAAGAGTTTGCAGACAGTGTAGACAAAGGATGCCCTCTTGTTATTGGCGGCCCCCTTGCTCATGTCATGGCTGCAAAAGCTGTAGCTCTTACTGAAGCCATTAGTGACAGATTTAAAAAATATGCAGAATCAATAGTTGAAAACGCATCTGCTCTTGCACAATCCTGTATCGAAAAAGGTCTGACTATTGCAACAGGCGGAACAGACAATCATCTGTTTCTTATTGATGTAACTCCGTTTGGAATCACAGGAAGACAAGCAGAAAGCGCCTTGCGTGAATGTGGTATTACTTTAAACCGAAATTCTCTTCCGTACGATCCTAACGGACCCTGGTACACAAGCGGCTTGAGAATAGGTACTCCTGCTGTTACAACGCTTGGTATGGGTAAAGAAGAAATGCAGGAAATTGCATCTGTGATTCATCTTGTTTTATCCAATTTAAAGCCAGACACAGTCAAAAGCGGAAATAATGCAGGCAAACCCAGTAAAGCGAAATATGTAACAGATCAGAAAATCGTAACAGATGCTCAAAACAGAGTAAAGGTTCTTCTTGATCGCTATCCGGTTTATCCGGAACTGGATCTGGAATTTATGGAAAAGCATTTCAGTTAAAAATCAGGGTGTAATTATTAACAAGTTCTTAGTAATAAGAATTAATATAAGTCATCTGGGTCGCCGAGCGGCACTATATGTGTTTTAAAAAAGATCATGCTCGCCGAGCGCACACGACCCCCGGGCAGTTTGTTGCAGCTTTGTTACTTACGGTTTGGGGGCGTGTGGAAACCAGTGAACAGCTTCCGGTTTACAGGATAAATTACACGTCTTGGCTTTAGGAATTTCCCGCCCTTCCAGGGCTATGAATGTAAATGTTTACATTAACCCGGGCTTTCATAAAACGCTCTTTCAGAGCTGAAGAAAATATTCGAAATTTAATACTATTAAACCACATAATACAAAAATCAATTCAGACCGGATTTCTCTGCTATTATTTTTATCGCTTTACCATTTCCAAAAATTAGATCCAAAACGCTTAAAATGCAGTTATACGATTACGACAACGACAACAATTGTAGTTTTTTTCTTCATTCACAATTCATAATTCATAATTCATCAGATATAGGTAATACCAATTTTTTCAATTGAAATGAAGTGCAGAAGACACTATAATGATTAATTGTTTAATGGAGGAAAAATGATAAAACTGATAAGAGACCTTAAAATTATTCCAAAAATCATGACCAGCACAGGTATTTTTCTCGTACTTCTGTTAATTACAGGTGGTGCAGGAATCTTGAGTATAAAAGTATTTGAAAAATTGCTTAACAATTTTAGCCAAAACTACCTTCCCAAAACAGACAATCTTGATCAGGCAGATAGAGACCTCATACAGCTTCAAGTCGCTGAACGTTCGCTATTAAACCTTGAACCCGGCAGTGAGTTTGAAAAATTTATTTTTGACTACGAAGAAAACTTGCAGCAATCATATGAACGGCTTGAAGTATATCGAAAACTCATGGAAACAGATGAGGAAAAAGAATTATTTTCACTTTACGAGCAAGCCCGATCTGATTGGTTACCGGTATCCCGTTCGGTTATTGATCTATGTAAACAGTACACAAGCGAATCCAGAGAACATGCCAAAAAAGTCTCTTTTGTTGAAGCCGCCGAAAAATTTGAGATAATGCGCAATTATATAAACCAACTTGAAGAAATCAATCTTGAGTTGTCAAACCAGGCAGATATTGCTTCAAAAAAATTACAGGAAAAAGTAACGGCAGTTTTTATCTTTCTTATTGTATTCGGTCTGCTTGTTACTTGTCTGACATTATGGATGCTTACAACTGTCATAGCAAATCCATTACGTAATGTCACAGAAATGCTAAAAGACATTTCACAGGGTGAAGGCGATTTGACAAAGAAACTGGATGACACATCCAAAGATGAAATCGGTGAACTGTCCAGATACTTTAATCTCTTTGTAGCAAAATTAGTAACTATAATTAAAAATCTATCCTCGAATACGGCTAATATTGCTGAATCTTCCGGAATACTCAAATCTACCTCAACCATTCTTGCCTCAAGTGTCGAAGAAATGACAAATCAGACTATGGCAGTTGCATCAAGCAGTGAACAAACGTCTGCTAATATCAAAGAAATATCAAAATCTGCCGAAAACATGTCGGATTCTGTAGCTCATTTCGCATCAGCAATTGAAGAAATGAGTTCTTCTATTCAGGAAGTATCTCGAAACTGTCAACATGAACTCCAGATTGCAACAGACGTTAATCAAAAGATATCAACCACACAGGAAAAAATGAGCGAACTGGATAAATCCGCAAAGGAAATCGGAAAAATTATCGGTGTAATCACAGACATAGCCGACCAGACAAATCTTCTCGCATTGAATGCAACTATCGAAGCTGCATCGGCAGGTGAATCAGGCAAGGGATTCGCAGTTGTTGCCAGTGAAGTAAAAGCACTGGCAACACAAACGACTTCTTCAACTGAGGAAATTAAACTTATAGTCGAACAAATCCAGAACAATTCATCAAAATCTATCGAAGATATTCATATTATTGCCAAAACCATTAGCGAAGTTCATGATATTTCTCAGACAATAGCCAGTTCTATGGAAGAACAGTCTGCAACAATAAATGAAGTTGCCAAAGAAATCAGCACTACCAGAGAAAGCGCGTTAACTGTAACGAATAATGTAAAGGACTCTTCAGGAGGACTTGCAGAAATATCTGAAAATATTCATGGTATACAATCTGCATCTTCAGATGTTGCCAAAAAGTCAGAAGAACTACAGTCAAATGCAGTCATACTATCAAATACATCATCAGAACTGGAAAAAATCGTGAACCAGTTTAAAACATAACATCTTGAGCCTTTGATAGCAGGTTATCATGCATTGTACTTTGAACAGCTACCTTTTCTTTTCACGATTCTTGACATGAATTAACCAACCGCAACCTGATTAAATAAACAGATTGTATGCCGACTTGTCGGCTTTTTCAAGATATGTTGCTACTCCACCTATCTCTACTCCTTCGATAAGCTCTTCTTTTTTAATTCCCATAATATCCATCGACATAGCGCATGCAACAAATTGAATTCTGTTTTTTCTTGCTTCTTCAATGAGATCTGTAAGTGAATAAACGTTTTTATTCTGCATCACTTTCTGTATCATAAGTTTACCGATTCCACCAATGTTCATTTTGGACAACTTTACTTTCTTTGGCCCTTTGGGCATCATGATACCAAACATCTTTTCTACAAGATTTTTCCTGACCTTGACCCTGCTGTCTTTACGAAGCAGATTCAGGCCCCAGAAAGTAAAAAACAGCGTTACTTCACTGCCAGTTGCAACAGCACCATTTGCAATAATAAAAGCAGCCATCACTTTATCAAAATCATCAGAAAAAATCACCATGGTTTTTTTACTGGTTTCTGCAACGGATCTGATTTTACAATTATCAACCGGCTTTCCTTTTTTTATCAGGGCCAGATAAACACCACCCGATGAAGACAATGATAACAGGGTGTTTTCTGTTCGTGAACACCATGACGGTATATCAGCCATGAATCCCTCATCTGTAGCCCTGATTTCAATTAATTCCCCTTCGCCGGCTTTATCTATTTCACGCTTCAGTTTCATTATTGGTCCCGGACATTGTAACCCACATGCATCAATGACAATCTTTTTCCTGTTATCATAATGAGCGGATGGTGCCGAACAAGCAGACTGCGAAACAGGTTTAATATATTCGAGTTCACTAGAAAGATTTCTGAATGAAGTATACGTCTTGTACCCACCAGAAAGGTTACGGGCTCTGAAACCATTTTGAACCAGGGTTCTTACAGCTATGTACCCCCGGATACCAACCTGACAGTAGACATTTATCATTTTGTTTTTATCAAGTTCATTCAATTTTGATCTGAGATTGTCAACGGGAATATTTATTGCGCCATCAATTGCTCCCTGTTCAAACTCCTCTTTTGTACGCACATCCAGAAGTATTGAATCTGGTTCATTTTCCAGCAGGTCTTCACAGTAAAAAACCGGCATTGTCCCGTTCAATATATTTTCGGCAGTAAACCCGGCCATGTTCACGGCATCTTTTGCACTTCCATACGGCGGTGCATAAGATAATTCAAGTTCCGAAAGGTCCATAACTGTCAATCCATGGCGTATTGCAGCAGCGAATACATCAATTCTCTTATCAACGCCATCTTTACCAATAAGCTGAGCGCCAAGAAGCTTTCCATTATGAGGAGAAAAAAGAATTTTTATGGTAAGAGGGTATGCACCGGGATAATAGGATGCATGATTTGATGAATGGGTATAGGATTTAAGATAGTCAATTTTATTTTTTTTTGCATTTTTTTCATTAAGACCGGTTGTTGCGGCTGTAAGATCAAAAATTTTACAGATAGCAGTACCCTGAGTATTTTTATAAACAGAGTCTCGACCGTCAATATTGTCTGCAACAATTCTTGCCTGACGATTAGCAGGACCTGCAAGGGGAATATGAACCTTGTTTCCGCTCACGAAATCGGTTACCTCAATTGCATCTCCAACAGCATAAACATCTTCAATGCTGGTCCTCAGATGTTCATCAACAATTATTGCACCACGTTCATTTACACTGATTCCAGCTTCTTTTACAAAGCCTGTATCAGGTTTTACACCAATAGCCATAATGGCAATATCGACATTTACCATTTCATCATTATCTAGAAACAGATCCAGTTTGCCATCACTGCTTTTTTTGAACTTCCTGACTCCGTTATTTAATCTTAATTCTATTCCGTTAAGAAGAAGGTGTTGATGAAGAATTTGAGCCATTTCCTTGTCTGCCGGTGCAAATACCTGATCTAGAAGCTCAAAGAGAGTCACATCAATTTCCCGGTGTCTTAAATTTTCTGCCATCTCAAGCCCGATAAATCCTCCACCTATAACTGCTGCAGATTTTACTTTTCCATTATCAATTAATTCCTTTATTCGATCCATATCTGCAATAGTTCTCAAGGTAAATATTTTGCTGCTTTCCAGACCCGGTACAGGAGGTTTAACTGGCTCAGCACCTGGAGACAGTACCAGAAAATCATATGTTTCCTCATAAGTTGTCTCATTGCTTTGGACTTTTACACACTT
>JAAYEB010000004.1 GCA_012728995.1 Fibrobacter sp.
GTTTCGGGAATTTGTTCCGTTGCACCTAAAGCACGCCCTCTTGCAATAATAGTAACTTTCTGCAAAGGATCTGTTTCTGGTATCAGCTTGGCCAGAAGAGCATGTCCAGCCTCATGATAAGCAACGATTTCCCGTTCCTGATCATTGAGTTTATCTTCCCGTTCAGCTCCAAGCATTATTTTGTCCTGAGCTTCTTCAAAATCTTTGTTTTCCACACGGTTTTTACCTTTTCGTCCAGCCAGCAACGCCGCTTCATTAACCAGATTTCTAAGATCTGCTCCAGAAAAACCGACAGTTCTTGAAGCGATTCTTGTCATGTCGACCGATTCATCAAGCGGAACATTTTGCGCATGAATCTTCAGGATCTCTTTACGGGCACTCTTTTGAGGTAAATCAAGAGTTATCTGCCTGTCAAATCTTCCTGGTCGTGTTAATGCCGGATCAAGTACATCAGGCCGGTTTGTTGCAGCAATGACCACAACCGATTCATGAGGTTCAAATCCATCCATTTCAGTAAGGATTTGATTCAGGGTCTGTTCCCTTTCATCATGGCTGCCCCCCAGTCCGGTTCCACGTACCCGTCCTATCGAATCCAGCTCATCAATGAAAATTATTGCCGGCCCTTCGCGCTTGGCTGTTTCAAACATATCCCTGACCCGTGATGCACCTACACCTACAAACATTTCGATAAATTCGGAACCACTTGTACTGAAAAAAGGAACTCCTGCTTCGCCTGCTGTTGCCCGTGCCAAAAGTGTTTTGCCGGTTCCAGGCGGCCCCATAAGAAGAACACCTTTTGGAATAGTTGCACCGAGACTGGCAAATTTTCCAGGATCTTTCAGGTAATCAACAATTTCCTGAAGGTCTTTTTTTGCACTGCTTAACCCAGCAACATCATCATAACGAACCGAAGTCATCTCTTTGCGAAAACGTTTCGCCCTGGATTTCCCGACTCCAAAAATCCCACCACCGGGCATACCTTTCATTTGAGAAGACAATCTTTTTCCGGCATACATGAAATACCCTATTAAAAGAAGCCACGGAAATAACAAGATTAACAGGCTCGCCCACCATGAAGACCCGTCTGTTTTTTCTGCCATTACTGTAACATTATTTTCATCAAGAACACCTAATAACTCCTGATCTTCCAGATCCGGCATAATAGTCGAAAAATACTGGTACTTAAGTGTATCACCACTTAATCCCGTATCATGCCAGGTTTGTGAAAAGGTACCCGATATTTCGTTTCCTTTAAAACTTACCTCTGTGACATTACCTTTGCTTAACTGCTGTTTAAAAACTGAATACGGAAGCATCACACGATTTCTAGCATTGTACGATCCAAAAAAATAGGAAAATATAACTGTAAGAATAAAACCCCACATGATAAAGCGCAAAATCGAAAACTTCATTTCTGGTTGACGTTTCTGCCCTGTGATATTATCGTCTGATGCCATGCTTATCCTCAACTTAAAACGTACTCTAACCTTTTTTCCTTAAACCAAAGGTGAGCAAAAGATATGCCCACCAGTTCCTAATTGTATAAAATTTATTCAATGGTCATCTATTCTGGTATTTAGTTTGCCTCTGTTTCACAGTACTGCAGACCCCTACCCATAATCTCTCTGTGCCCCGCTCTGTTTTTAAAGAATATAAGGTTCTGGTTATATTCATTCTGAATTTTTCACCTAAACGATAGTAGTGAATCAATTCACCTGTGTTGATCTGATTTCTAAAACATTATTCTTTTACCGGGCAGCCGATAAAATCTATTTTTTCATCCCCGGCATTTCTTTTTGTACTTCCATATTGGGAATTTAAAATTTAATCGCAAGATTTAGGTTTTATTTTATCCTCTAAGGTAGTATTTTCTTTTTTATAGATAAAATACCACAATTATATTTTTTGAAACCCATCATAATCAGACACTAAACCGTGTCATACCAAAAATTTATGTGTTTGTTATCCATGTGGTGTTAACTTTTTACTTTTAAGGATTATTGATGATAAAACAGGTAAAAGATCTGAAAATTTTATGTATTTACCCACACTTTCGCAAGTTTCTTGAAGGGCACACAGAACTGGATAAACATCTGAAGAAATATCTGGTTGGGAACTATACCATGCCCCCCTCTTTGGCTTTGCCAATAATTGCAGCTCTTACTCCCGAGGAGATCGAGCTTAAACTAATTGATGATAATATTAAAGAAAAAATAGATTACGATGAAAAAGCTGATATGGTTGCAATCAGTTGTTTTACACCCCAGGCACAACGCGCCTATGAAATAGCTGATGAATTTCGAAAAAGGAACACTACTGTTGTATTGGGAGGTATTCATCCCAGCACTGCACCCAATGAAGCACTTCTCCATGCAGATGCAATATGTGTTGGTGAAGTTGAACCGGTTTGGAATCAGATACTTGAAGACTGTGCAAGCGGAAATCTCAAAAAGATTTACAAACCCGATAAAACTTACGACCTGGCTTCAATGCCGATTCCCAAACGTGACATTTTTAAACAGGACATTTACAAATGGAATGCTCATCTGGTACTAACAAACCGTGGGTGCAGCGTAAGGTGTGGTGGATGTCCCATACCGGAAAAAGAGGGTACAAGGGTCAGACTCAGACCGATTGACAATATTGTTGAAGATATCAGGGGTATGCCATACAAGGAGTTTTATTTTACTGATGACACCATAATGCTTCCGGGAAAAAAGTATAAAAAATTTATCCTGAACCTTATGGAACGTACCCGGGAACTTGATGTATCGATTTTTGTAGCATCTACCATGATGATGATTTCGGAACCTGAATTTTACAAAAAATTACACAAGGGCGGAGTTTCCTCGATGTATACCATTTTTGGATTCGACCGCATCTCATCAAAACTGCTCAGTCCCGATTGTACACCTCAGGAGTGGCAGCAGGGAATTGATCTGGTACGGATGATTGAAGATGCAGGAATACACTTCTTTGCTTCATTCGGTATCGGCTTTGATTATCAGGATGAACGGGTTTTTGATACAATTCTGAAATTCACTGAAGACAGCGGGATTGATCTGGCAGAGTTTTATATTATTACACCTTTCCCCGGTACACCTCTTGGAATTCAGATGGAAAAGGAAAACCGGATTCTTCATCGCAACTATAACTACTGGAATCATGGTAATATAGTTTTCAAGCCCAAAAATTTTACAGAACAGGAATTAATGGATGGTTTCTATCATTTATGGAAATCATTTTACAGTGATAAAGAAGAAGAAGAGACCCTTCGTTCATTTACACTAAAAGTCTAGGAATAAACATATTTACTTTGTCATTATAAAAACTGCAGGATAATAAAAATGAGTTTAAGCCGGTATTTACAGACTCCTGAATTTTTAAACAGTATACCAGGGAAATCCCCCGACGAATTAAAATCAATCATACTTGATAAAGGTAACGAATGGTTCAGGAACAATAAGTCAGAAACGAATCGTATCCGACACAATCTTGTTCAATTCGGATTTCATCCGGATACGCTCATAACGAAAGTCCAGGAACATGTCATCCTTCACTACTACGAAAAACTGCTGCCATTGTCAGACAGTCCCGAGTTTTTTTACTCTTTTTTAAAATCTCATGTTGATTGTACCAGTGCTGTTAAACAGCTTGAATCGTCAATATCTGATGGTAAGGGTATTATAGTGGCACTTTCCCACTTTGGAGCTGTTGAATTCGTTGTACCCTCCCTGGCAGCATTCAATTTGCCATTAAATGCGGTTCTTAGATTTACAACAGAACAGCTCTCTGCACAGGCTCATAAAAGAGCCAGACTAATGAATGAAAGCGGATTATTCGGACCGATAAATTTTATTGAAATAGGAAAACCAGGAACTCCGGTAGCCATGTACATGGCCGCTGCTCTACGAAGAAAAGAGATCCTCGTTTCAGTTTTTGACGAAAAGACCGAGTATTCAAAACCAGTCACTATTTTCGGCAAAAAAGTATCTGGTGGTGCGGGTCTGGATAGGATTGCCAGATTTGCAAACACCCCAACTGATATTTTCACCGCTTTCATGACAAGAAACGAAAACGATACCTACACGCTCGAATTAAAAAAAATCGACCACCAGGACAGTGTCCAAAAGATGTTCGATGAACTTGAAGCTATTGTCAAAGAAATAACAGAACAATGGTATTTTCTTCATGAGGAGATCCCTTTTCTGTTTTAATTAATCTGTTGCCACACTATCAAAAGGAACTACCCTGGAACCGTTTCAGATCTACCAGAACCGGCTTGATGAAATTACAAATCGATTACACTCAACCATGAAGTGGATCAGGGTTTTTTCCAACCTCAGATTAGCTGCTTTTATTTTCGCGATAGTATGGGGATATGTTTTTTACAGATACGGCTATTTCCATACAGCTCTTATCGGCACAATAACAGGAATAGTTTCTTTTATTTTTCTGGTATTAAAACATAACAATCTTTTTTTGAAACGGGATTTACTTCAGAAACTAATAACAATCAACTCCGACAGGATTGCCCGTTTAAACAATACGTGGCAGAACCTGAAAGATACTGGTGAAGAATTTTCTGATCCGGATCATCCAAATTCATGCGACCTTGACATTTTTGGACCCGGATCAGTTTTCCAGTGGATTGGCTCCTGCCATAGCTGGTATGGAAGAAAATCACTTGCTGAATATATTAGCACTGTACCGGACAGCGACCATATTATCAGGGAAAGGCAGGATGCAGTTCGTGAACTTTCGCCTTTGATTGATTGGAGACAACAATTTGAGACTGTTGCACTTAACCGGAATCTCAACCTTGACCCTCAAAACATTCTTGAATGGGCAGAAAGTAACGATTACATCATTAAATACAAAACTCTTTTCGATTTTTTTTATATTCTGCCTTTTTTTTCTTTCTTATTCTCAGCCATACTGCTTTTATTTTTTAAAAATGGCTTTTTTGCATTGTTACCTTTTGCTTTTCACCTGATTATTTTCGGATCCACATACCATTTACTGCAGCCTTTTTTAAATCGTTTCGAAAACTATGGCGAAATGTTTCTGGTTTATACAAATCTTTTCCGAAAAATTGAAGAACAGAATTTTTCTTCATCGATTCTTCGCAGACTTCATGAAACGATCGGTACATCCGGCGATACTTCAGGTGCTGTCAGAACACTCGGTTCGATAATTTCTTCCATACAGATAAGATACAGCCCAATGGGTTATTTTTTTGCCAATCTTGCATCCCTCTGGGATATCAGATCGGTTATCAATGCAGAAAAATGGAAAAAAAAATATGGTATTTTGCTAAGAAAATGGCTTTTAACCTGTGGAGAATTCGAAGCACATTCCAGTATCTCATCAGTGCATTTCGAGAATCCCCGATGGGTCTTTGCGGATATCACAGATTCTCCTCCATTTATTTGTGCCAAATCACTCGGACATCCTCTAATATCTTCTGATAAGCGGGTAAGCAATAATATCAATCTGAATTCAAACAATTCAGTTGCAATCATTACCGGATCAAACATGTCCGGAAAAAGCACATTTTTAAGAACCGTTGGTGTTAATTTGATTCTAGCCTATACAGGTGCACCCGTATGCGCTAGCCAATTACGCTGTTCTGTACTCAGTGTTTATTCCTCCATGCGGATTGGTGATAACCTTGAAAATGGCATTTCGACCTTTTATGCAGAGCTTTTAAAGATAAGGAAAATCATTGATGCAGTTAACGTGGGAGAAAAGATACTGTTTCTCCTTGATGAACTTTTCAGGGGAACGAATTCGCAAGACAGACATGATGGTGCCATTGCAGTACTTAATGCACTGAAAACCGATCACTCACTTGGCATTATCTCCACTCATGATTTTGAATTAAGTAAACTGGGGGAAGATCCGCAAAGCGGTTTTCTTAATTTTAATTTTAAGGAATACTACAAAGATAACAACATCCAGTTTGATTATAAACTCAACAGCGGACCATCAACAACCAGAAATGCCCTTTATCTTATCCGAATGGCAGGTATCGAGATCTGAGAGTTATCATTTATCTCTTTTCCAAGTTTCTCTCAAAACATTTTGCCTGATCTTTTTCAATTTTCCGCTTAATCACTAACAACACTTATCTTTTCCTTAATCGCTATCGTTGTAATTACACCCTGATCGCAGGTTATAGAGCTGTTCTTAAAAATTCGAAATATCAAACTCGAAATTCGTAACAGAACCAAAGAAAAATCTGAAAACAATCGCGATAAAATACTTGTCCATGACACGATTGCCGGGTATAGTCGGGATAAAAAATTACTGAAATTCCACGCTTGGTAGAGTGTCTGATTTAATTCTTAGTTCTTACTATAGTATCTCACATTCATCACATAGCGTTAACGAATTCATTTACCTCATGTATATTTTATTGAAAGATCAAATTATTTAATTTTCAATTTATCATTAAAAAAATCGAATTGTACAGATATCCGTAAGCTTAACAATAAGACAAGAATCTTTACGCCAACAAAGCTAAGTTGTCTGCTTACCGGATACAACAGGCACAGATATTGACCATTTCTTTCTCGTGGAGTTGAATGTACCAACAGAAAATTCTTCTTGACACAGACATCGGATCGGACATTGACGATTGCATCACCCTGTCCTACCTTCTCGCCCAGCCTGAATGCGAACTTGTAGGTATAACAACAGTAACCGGAGAACCTCATAAACGGGCATCTCTTGCAGACTGGATCTGTTCATTTGCCCAAAAAGATATACCTGTTTTTCCAGGTAATGCAAGAGCTCTTGACGGCAGTAACAGGCAGCCCGATGCGCCCCTCGCATCAGTTGTAAATAATAATGACAAACATTTTCCCGAAAACTGTCATATAGAATTCATGAGGGAAACTATCTGCAACAATCCCGGAGAAATAACACTACTGGGTATAGGTCCCCTGACAAATATTGCAGAACTTTTTACAGTTGATCCCGGTATTCCATATTTATTAAAAAAACTGGTAATCATGAACGGTATTTTTTATCATCAGCTTCCAGGTCTGGAAAATTTCCATTGTGAATGGAATGCATCTGTAGACCCGAAAGCAGCCTCAATCGTCTATAAAGCCCGGGTACCTGATCACCAGTCGATCGGAATGGATGTAACTTGCCAGGTAATGATGAACAAAGATGAAGCTCGCAAACGGTTCAAACTCCCGCTGCTTGAAAACATTCTTCCTGTGTTTGACAATTTCACATATCACAGAAACATTACTTTTCATGATCCGCTTGCAGCATTGACAATTTTTCATGATATATGCCAATTCAGAAGCGGTTTTGTTGAAGTGGAAACCAGAAATGAAGAGTTTGCCGGAAAAACAGTTCTCAAAGAGCATTCCCACCCGTGGCATCAAGTTGCATTTTCTGTAGACACGGTCCTTTTCTTCGAAAAGTTTTTTGAAACTTTTCATGCATTTTAGCTTAAGAAAAAAAAAGTGTTTAAATTCGCAGTACCATACAGTATATATTGTCTAAAACTATATTATACCTGATAGAGGCGATTAAATACGATGAGATGCAAGCAGTCCCTGGTACAGAAATGGTTTTTGATCTGGAAAAATACCAAACTGTTCAA
>JAAYEB010000095.1 GCA_012728995.1 Fibrobacter sp.
CGTAGCTGATGACCAGTTCCGGAAAGTTACTTACCCGGCAAAACTGCACCTTTACGGAAAATCTTTCAAACAGATCCCATTGTTCCGTTTGCATTTCCACTACAGGCAGCCACACCTGAACCTCATCCACAAAACCATCCTTCAACAGCAAACCGTGAATCTTCCGGAAATAATACCGGAGGTATCTGACGCTTAGCTTTTTAAGTAACGGATAATTTGCCGGAGTTAACGAAAGGGAAAGAGGGAGAAATCCTTCGGCAGGCTCACCGAAAGTGGTGTAGAGTGCCCTGCTTTTGTCGGTTGTTATGCCTGGGAAGAGGGTTTCTATGCCTTCGGGGTAATTGGTGAAATGTACTTTCCGGCTGTATTCCGAAGGGGTTTCCGAAAAGTAAAGGGTTGTTTTTTCTTTGGGAAATTCAAAGGTAAGCAGGTTGAGTTTTAAGTTTTTGTTTTCCATGTTTGAAAGTGTTTTGAAATTTGGTTAGAAATCCTACAGGAATCAGATTCCTGTCTGCGTTTTTAATGAGATTCATAATTGTTTGATTTTTTTTAAGTTGAATAATTTATTTACTTGGTTATTTTGAGGCTTTATCCGGTTGATCATTTCCCCGGACAATCAGATTTCATTTTTTACATTCCGCTAATGACTACCTCCTTTCTTTTAAAAAAGATCAACTTGTTTGCAAAACATTAACATTAGTGGGCATTTAAAACCCGCTGATTCTTAACTGGTTAAGATTTAGTTCTTTGACATTTTTGTAATCGCAGCGCGTAAGTATCTCTCTAACAGGTGTTTTGTCCAGTAGGGAAATACTAAGAACTTGTAGAATTTCGTAGATGGGTCGATCAACTTTGAGCTGATTTCCGACAAAGGCAACAAGGCAATAAGCTATGATTGCGCAATATATTTGGATCTTCACAGCATTCATTGTGGTACCCCAGAATGTCTTGATCTTCAAATGTTGTTTCATCCATTTAAAAAATAGTTCTACTTCCCAGCGTTTCTTATACAGGAATGCAATCTCTTCTGCCTTCAAATCTGTATTATTGGTCAGAAAGATTAAAGTTTTATCTCTTTCCTGATCGTAATATTTGATACGGCGTAGTTTGTCCGGAAAGCCTTTCTTCGAATTGTAGACCTCCAACTTGCCGATCTGATCAATCATAACACCTGAGGTCTTGTTAACAGGCCTTGAGTACATTCGTTTGAAGCGCAGGTTATCTTTGGCTCTAGTGACAAAGTAAGAGCCCATGGTGTGAATCCTATGGAGTCTTTCAAAATCGATGTATCCCTTATCCATGATGTAGAAACTTCCTGTTTCAATTGGAATTATATCAAGGATATTCACATCATGAATACTGGCCTTTGTGATATGTAGAAAAGAGGGGATAGAGGTTTTTACATCATAAAGTGTATGGAGTTTTATTCCTCCTTTGTGTTTACGAAACTCGGCCCACCAGAACACACTCAGGCAAAGGTCAATCGTAGTTGAATCAAGCGCATAAACATTTCCTTCGATCGTGATCTCAAAATCTGATCGATACGAACTTCGTCGAGCTTGATCAATCAAAACGTAGGCAAACTTCTCAAATATTTTACAACTACGTTTCTCATTAGCGGTACCAAGGTTACGGCGTGAAACAGTTGGACCAAATCCCAAATGATAATACTTAGCCTGGTGTGCTTCCAAACTGAGTATTAAATCCCGCATACTATCCCTTGAAGTTAGTTGGCCAAATACCATACAGAGCATCTGGTTCCAGCAAGTAAAGCTCTTAATGTACCTGTTGCCATTATACTCTTTTACGATCCGGTCAAAAACCCGACGAGGTAAAAACTCTGTTAGTTGAGCGAAAATGTATTTGCCTTGATTCATGGATATGCTGTTTCCAGCAAAAATCCATCATTCAGTTCAAATCGTCACGCACAAAAAAAACGCTGAAACTGCGATTTACAAAGTCTTTCAAAGAACGATTAAGCGATTTTAATGCCCACTAGTGAAACATTAATTAAAAAAAGAAAATATTGGTCATTCAAATGACATACGCAAATATAGTGATTATTACCAGAGATACTTATCTAACTTATTCACAAGCATGATTTAATTTTCAACAGTATATTGTAGACAACTTTAGTATAGATCAGGTTTTTCTGAAACCTTTTTGATATAGAAATCCGGAAGATCATAAACGGGGATTTCATCAACCCGGCCAATCCGGCACCTTCCCGGCCGGTCAGATCATTTACAAGGCACTCATGAGATGGTGCAGGAAAATGGCCAGTAGCAGTATTCTGTTGTCTTCCGAACCCGGTAACTTCATCCTGGTTCTCCCGGAAACAAAATCCGTGAGACGGGGCCTGGCTCAACCCGGTTTAAACCCC
>JAAYEB010000096.1 GCA_012728995.1 Fibrobacter sp.
CTTAGGTGCTCTTATCTGTTTGGTAAGAGCACTTTTTTTTATCTGATCAATTTTACACCGGAATAAAATGAGAAAACTACCGGATTTAATCTGAGAATTTATCCTGAGATAATTTTAGAAACTACAGTATTAACGCCCTCTGCTCATCGTTAAGAAATGGTTCTTTCCCATTATAAAATCATTTACAATACTTTTCAGACATTGATTCATCACACAATCTTTCAAAATAGGGAATAAAACCATCATAAGAAATATTGTACCCGTAAGTTTTTTTTATCCATGTCTGGAAATCAATAAAATATTTTTCCTGTGATTTGAGATCACAATAATCTCTTGGGTTTGTTAGCATGTGTAACCGGTTTTGGAATAAGGGGGTATCAGGATGTCGTCGTGCGATTAAAAAAATTAAAGAATCCTGCAATGACCTGCAGAACTGTGTTTTGTCTCCATTCCAATTTATATTCGAATATGCGTTTTTCTCAAATAGTTTTATTGTGTAGAATAGCGCGGAATCAGATCCCGATAAAATTCCATTTGTTGCAAAATATAATGCACCAGAAAAATCCATTTGATTATAATCGGATTTTTTTTGATACCTTTTTAACGCATCTATAACATTCTTCTCAACCAATGTATCTCCTAACCTTATTCTTATCCAGGGAAACAAATCACTTTTGCTGGGTCGTAATCTATCGTATCTGCCAAGTATATTATTTTGCTCTAAGGCGGTAAATGTACATAATGATTTTAAACTCATTTTCAATTCTGTTTTTACAGAACAATTATTTAAGTGATATAATATTAAGTTAGAATGTTTCTTTAAACAAGGC
Source organism: Fibrobacter sp. (assembly GCA_012728995.1). Lineage (GTDB taxonomy): Bacteria > Fibrobacterota > Chitinivibrionia > Chitinivibrionales > Chitinispirillaceae > JAAYEB01. The sequence continues at coordinate 831 of JAAYEB010000096.1, forward strand.
AAATAGGTATCATACGTAAGATATACAAGAGCATCATGGTTCCAATTTCCATTAGTTCTTACCGAACTTCCTGTAAGTGGTGGATTATCTGAATATGGTTTTATATTGTTTGTTTTGAAAGAATAATCAAGTAGCGAAGCAAGTATTTTTATCACAACACTATCAGATATGTAAAAATTATATCTTTTGTATTTTTTTGACACATCTGGAACAAATTTGACAAAATAAGAAATTATATCCTTTTCGTTTTGTTCCCATTTTGAAAAACTACTATCTTTTAAATCATATAAATAACAATTATTTCTGTTATCATTACATATTATAGTATCAATTGAATTGCCATTATCAATACAATTGTAAAATTCAATAATATGAAATCGATTTTTATAAATTTCTTCTAATGGTGTTGAATATAGGTTAATTATAATTATAAAAAGAATAATATCAAGAAATTTCAGCATATATGATACTCCAATTTATTTAATAACGGTTTAAAATATCCCATTGTCTGATGTTAGACCCCTCGCCGTAATCATTACTTGTATTAATATGTCTATAGCGTAACATTTTATTTTGGTAATTTATACCACCATACATTAGGTTACATGTGTCTGTTAAAGCGTGACTTAATGGACCAACCTTTGCTGTATGTAAATATTCATGAATTATATTCCTAAAACTATTTGTATCTTCAATAAATGCGCATGATTTAGTCTTGTGAGTAAAACCTTTTACCTTACCTTTTTCAACTAATACGCTGTGTTTCGGGTAACTTTTTAATAAAGTAGGTTTATAACCATTGTATAGTTTTAAACATACTTTACCATTTCCATAATCATTCACAATGTTATTTAATACGATTTCTTCTGATTGCGTATCAATCCAAGTAGAAATAAAAAGTGTTTCTTTACGGAACATGTCATAATATTCATGTGACGATTGCAAAACAATGGTATCTGAACCAGCAACTGCCTCTTCAAGAATTATCCAGTTGCGTTGTATCGTACTTGGCAATACGAATATTTTTGGTTCTTGATTTTGTTCTAACTCATTCCAACATGATTTACAATCTGAATATTCATTTTCGATTTTACTTAAAAGTAGTATATGCTCAAGCATTGTATCTGGAACAGAATCAGTATTTAAAAATAAATCTAAAATGTTGTTATGGTTATTATCCCATGTCGTACTGTCAAATGTTTGCTTACTTACTCCTTTTACACTGACAACTGCCTGTTTTAAAACATAATTAAATTGTTCTTGAAGAACACTGTCAGTGGGATTAAATGATGGGTTATTAATTCTATATATCCTTAAACTATCTATTACTTTTTCATTATAACATTTTGCAATTATTGCTTCATCACATGTATCATTACATACAAGATTTTTTTCTGTACCACTTCTATTTATACCTGCTATAATGAGAGGTATTTCCACGAATGTTGCCCACCTCCCATATATGCTTATAGTGTCTACTGTATCGTTAATAGTAGTATTAAATAATGCTAAAGAATCCAAAAGTGTTAAAGAATCAAATGAAATTGCTGTATTAAGTATTTTTATATAAAAGGATGAAAACATATTCCGGCTTGCTGTTGAGATGCTTACCTTTATCTGAAATTCTCCATCTTCTTTTATTGAGAAATAATTAATTCTACGTTCGCTAAGTGAATTGCTGATATCAAAACTTCCCTTTGCTGGGTCAAAACCAAATTTCTTATTGATAGAATCGAGGAATTCAATATTAAATTGGTATGCTGGTGCTTTTTCAACAGGCGGTATATTTGTTGGAGTAGATGGAGGATCTTCTACTTTTAAAACAGAATAACATACGCTTGATTTTGGTAGTATTTCTGCTTTTGGTGTACCAGGGTTTTGATAACAAATAGTATCTCCATTAACTTCATAACATACCACATTAAAACATTCTTGCCCATTTTTATTAAGTTTATAGGGGCGTAATTCTTTTTTATCATCTTCATCATCGCAAGCAAAAAAAAGCAAAGTAGTTGCGAATATTATTAGTTGTAGTATTTTTTCCATGTTCCCTGCCTTAAAATTGTGAAATTGGTGTAATAGCCCTGAAATTTGAACTTTTTGCACAAATGACATATGTCCAATCATTTTCCCAGTTATGATACCCTTTATCTTCAACAAAAATGATAGGTTTTCCTTGCGTTTTTGTTTGTGTCTGAAAAACCAACATGCCATCACGTTCACCAACTTTATATAATTGGATCCGTACAGGTGGCAAACCACCAATTACATTTCCTAAGGAATCCAATGAATATAATTTTGTATAGATTTTATCTTTAGTTTTAGTATATTTGTTTTTCCGAATTAAAACTTTGAGATGGTCGACTTTTTTTGACAGTTTCCCATCTTATTTTAAGTGGTCTTATCCGTATTGTCTATCATGCAGCCTTCTTTAAAATAATTTCTCCATTATATATTTGTACAGGAAAATAGTAATCAA
>JAAYEB010000097.1 GCA_012728995.1 Fibrobacter sp.
CACGTTTCTGATGAACAGTATCATAATGAATTATTGAATAAAATGGATGCAAGGCCATTGATAAATCTTGGCATGAGGCTTGGTGAGGGGACCGGAGCAGTTTTAGGAATTCAAATCGTTGAGCAGGCAATGGCCTGTTATCATGGAATGGCAACTTTTTCGGGAGCGGGGGTTTCGAATCGAGATAATTAATGGATTAATTACTGCAGTAAGGACATTGACAGTTATATCTGTTCCTGGACCTGAGGTAAAAAAGCGTTTTTATTCACTGCCATGGTTTGTAGTTGCAGGATTAATTGTTGGATTAGTTCAGTATTATTTCGGAACTTTTTTATTCACCTGGAAAAGCGGTTTATTGAATATAGCTGCTTTTTTCATGGTTGTAATTAATTACATTCTGACTGGTGGATTGCATCTGGATGGTTTGGCTGATTCAGCAGATGCTTTTGGGATAGTTCGAAGTCGTGAAAAAAATCTAAAAATTCTTAAAGATTCTCATATTGGTGTGTTTGGTGCAGGTGCAATAGTTTTGGGGATTGTGTGGAGATTAATATCATATAATTATTTGTTAAGTTTAAATCAGGCCATCTGGATTGTATATGGGATTTCATTATCAAGAATTATTCAGGGGCTAATTTTACTGCATATTCCATATGTACGTGGCAGTGAGGGAAAAGCATATGGATATAAGGGACCTTTTTTTATAAGTATTATTTTAATTATACAATTAATAATATTTATCAGGTTTATAGCCTTTTATCATGATATAAGGGCTGCTATTATTCCTTTTTGTACTGCAATTCTTATTCTCTTACCTTTATTGATACTATTTATCAGGCGATTGGGAGGGTTTACAGGAGATTGCCTTGGAGCGGTAACGGAAATTTTTGAATACACATATCTTACAGCAAGCTATTTTCTATTGATTTAAAATTGTGTTACAAAGAAAATTAATATTTTTTATTTACATATGATTATAAAGGCATTATTGTTAATGCCTTTATCTGGAATGGTTGGAAATTCCTCGCCCAGTCTCATGAGGAAGTTATTTCTTCGCATTCGGTCATGCGAAAATATTACGGAGTATCTTTGGGTTAAACCGAAGGGTTTAAACTGATAAAGTTACTGCTACATGATTATCTATGGGTGTGATTTTACAAGTTTCAAATCGATCATATTTGGACCCCGCGATTTGAAGTCAAGGGAATATGTTTTCAGTTAAGAGCTTGTATCTGTATCAGATTGATTATGGGTAAGTAATAGAGGCTGAGTATGTACATATTGATTATCCTGGTAATAATAAGCATTGTATTTTTTACGTTGAGTATCATCTTTAACACCGTTTAAAATTAATCCCAGAATTTTCTTTTTGACCGTAGGGAACTCATCAATAATTTTGTTTAATTCTGCAGTATTGGATTTTCCGGCTTTAACAACAAAAATGGAACCAGAGACAAGATTGTTCATGATAACAGCATCAGTTACTGGAGAAATTGGAGGTGCATCAATAATAACCATACTGAATTTTGTAAGGGCCCAATTAACAATGGCTTTAAACCTGGAGCGGGTTAATAGTTCTGTAGGATTTGGAATTGCTGATCCCGCACTTAATAAAAACAGGTTAGTGAAAGAGGTAAGCCGAATTGAGTATTTGAGCATTTGTTCATTGATCTGATGTTCACATGTCAAAAGGTCTGAAAGGCCGGGGTGATTTTCGATTTTAAAGGTCGCATTAAGTATTCCGCGCCTCATATCTCCATCAATCAGCAGTGTAGGAATATGTTGTTGTGCAGCCATAATGGCTATATTGGATGAGACTAACGATTTACCTTCACCGGAATTTAAGCTGGTGACAAGAAAAGATCTGCCATTAACGAGTTCAAGTCTGTAATTAAGTTTTGCGCGAAGCGACCTGAATAGTTCATGAATATATGTAATGTTTTCACCGGCAGTAACGAGTTTAGGATCAGTTTTTTTATCCTGATTGTTTTCGTTATCATTCAAGCTGAAAAGTGGAATAGTTTCCAGTAATGGGTAAGGCAAGAACCTTTTAAGATCATCTTCAGATCTTGCCCGTTTGTCAAAGAAGTCTATTATAACGGCAGGTCCAAAAGAAATCATAACACAAATTAAAAGACCGATTGCAACCAGTTTTAAAAGTTCTTTTTTTGCAGAAGCTTCTTCAGGAGGAACCGAATAATCCATAATATATATATCGGGCACTTCAGTTTCATCAGCGATTTTGGCCTGATTATATTTGCTTAAAATATTTGAATAGATTTCAGAATTTATCTGTTGCTGACGCATCATTGTGGCCAGTTGCATCTCTTTTTGAGGAAGACCTTGCAGTTGATTTAATGTGACATTTTGTTGCGTTTTAGTGTATGCAATTTCTTTTTTTTGCTTTTTAATAAAATCCTCAACAAGTGGTATTGTTTTTACTCTTACTCCATCAATTTTTTCTTTCACTTCTTTAACGAGAGGGTGTTCCGGAGAATAATTTTTGGCCATAAAAGATGCTTTTTGCTGGAGCAGCATATTGTGTTCCTGTTGAATTACAATTGCTCCGGTTATGTTATGGCTACCAAGATAAAGAAGCGCTTCGCTGGTTATCTGTTCAAGATCATTACTATTTTGAGAAAGACGCTGCAGCAAATCTTGTGCTTCTTCAATTTCATTTTGGATGTTTATGTTTTTTGCTTCCATCATGGAAATATTCGAAACAGCATTTTGAGCATCAACACCTAACCCTACTTTGGGATAATTTTCTCTAAAAATCCGGATTCTGTTTTCATCACGAAGAACTTGTGAGTAGGCTGCTTCCAACTGTTTTTCAAGGGCTTTCATTAACTCAGTAGTTTTTCTTTTTTTGAAGCTTAGATTTTTTTCAACAAATTTATCTGCTATTGTATTGATAGTTGTAGAGATCAATTCCGGATCGCTTCCGGATAATCCAATAACAACAATCCCTTCCATCATCGGATCACGGCGGGGATTGCCACTTATTGTTATTCGGTTTCTAAGGTCTTCAACAGCTTTTTCTTTGGGAAGAATATAGAATTTAAATTTGAAAGGTTTTTCCAGATAATGTTTGGAAAAACCCAGTTTAATTCCGGTTGTTTGTAGTGTATCAAGTGATGGGAGTCGGCCGGATATAAGAACCTTTTTTTTAAGATTCAAAACTTTATTTGTAACCGAAATGGTATATGTGAACATAGACTTTTCATCAATATCGAAATAGTATTTTCCCGGAATAGCTGTAGAATCGACTTTAATGAATGTAAAAATTGATGATCGGTCATATTTGGGTAATATTAAATTAAGGGAGAGAATATCCACAATTTCACTGAGGAAATTCCTGCTTTGGATTAATTTCATTTTTCCTAAATTATTTGAAGCAGCTTCAGGAAGGGTAAGAACAGTAGAGGTTTTTTCTAAACCCAAAAGAACGTTTGTATTCAATTCGGGACGTATTTTTCCAAATGTTACAACCAGAAGCAGCCACCCGATTACAAGTATAGGAAATGTAGGTATAATATACCATTTCCATCTCCATAACACATTAATATAGTGCCTGATCCAATATATGTAATCAGGTTTGAATAATTGCGTTTGTTGTGTTTCCTGCACGGGTTTCTACCTTCTTTGCATCCATTCATAAACAGTTATTGCACTCACTGCACTTGAAACTCCCAAACTGACGATTGGCAGAATTTCCTGTCTGAAAACTTCCCAACCAGTACGGTTAGGTCGATTAATTACTCTGATTACATCACCAGATTGAAATCCAAGCTCCATGACCGGGATAGGATTTTTCAAAAGGTCTGCGCCCTTTATCTCCATTACTTCACCATTTCTTTCCCATTTAATTTTCCTGAGGCCATCTTCTCTGACAACCCCGCCAGTAAGTGACAATGCATACCATAGAGTTGCTCCCGGGGAAATCCAATAAACTCCGGGTCGTTGAAATCCTCCTTGGAAACTTAATGAGATTACACGTCTTACCTGAATACTTGAAAACCTTAAAAGTGGGATGTAGGTGTCGGTTACTATTTCTTGAAATTTATTTCTATCCATTGATGTTACCTGAATCGGACCTATCATAGGCAAATCAACATACCCCTGACCATCTACCGCAAAAATTCCATTCGGGAATCCTGAATCTGGTATTACACTGATTTTGATTCCGTCACCAGGTTTGAAATTCCAATCTATGATACAGGCATCATTGGGAATGGCTTTATAATTACTCTCAACAGGTTGGTTATTTTCAGATTGTTTGTCTGGAACAGAGACTTCAGTAGTTTGTTCAAGCGATAAAACCGGGGATGTGAAAAATAGAATCAGGCATAAGGAAAAATGCGTTATAACAAGAAAGTTAAACTGAAACGTTTTAAACTGTTCCATACATTGCCCTCCATGCATAAAGTTCCATAAAAAATAGTTATTGTGTTAGTATAAACCAAAGCTCATTATACAATAAAATACACTAAGGTGAATAATTTGAGCGTTAAAAAAAATGTGATTCAAATTAGTGGAACAGGAGGGGTATTCTTTTTACTGTTTCGTATTTTCGATGATTGTGATACATTTGGGAATAAATGACCCTGAAAATGTATGGTTTTGGGAGGAAATAAAGCAAACTGATACATACATGAATATTCAACTGGTAAGAGGTATAGACCAATTTTTGTGGAATAAGACTCTGTATGATTGCGAGCAGTTATCAACTTTTACCTCAACATCAATAAATGACTGTTAGGTTCAGATTTGGTTTAACTTGCTTCAAATTGATATCGTTTTTTGCTTGATTGCTTATTTGAATAGTGGAATTAGAAAACACATTTTTCGGGGATTTTTGAATTTAAATGTTGCTTTTATTTTTGCTTATATGACTTAGAACGGAATCAGAGCTCCATTTAGCTATCAGTCCATTTCATGTGATATTTGATTTTTACTTGGTGGCTGAGGTTTGAGTAAAACTATTACAGAAATTGAAAGGAATTCACCTGATGTTAACAGCATTAATAATTGTTGGCAAATGTGTGATGATTGATTCCGACCCGAATGCTTTTTCTTTTTTTTCATATCTTTATTCACAATATTTGCAATTTGAATCGGTGCCGGAAGTACCGGCTTTTATTCTGTTTGTATCAGGTTTTGTAGTAATGGTCAGTCTGGGTTGGATTAAAAGAAATAGAGAATAAAAAAAAGTGAAAAGTGGCAATGGTTCATAATTTGCACCTTATTGATTCAGATAAAGATTGAGTTGAAAAATCAAAGAGTAGATTAGGGAAAAATCTGGCCAGGAAAATACATTTTCAAATTGCTTCACAATTGATATTTAACAGTTGCTAATGTGCCAGTTCGAATCTGTTTTTTAAATGGCTGTTGAGATGTAATCAGGGTCAGAACGGAATGTACAAATCTTGCTAAACAATTTAAATGTAACTAAAAATTCATTCTTATTAAAATCATAGTGCTGTTTATGTAGGGAGATAATGTATGGATTTTAATAATAGTTTTTGTTGATACAATATTCTCTTCATGAGGCAAATGTAATGGTAATGTTGGTATTGAAATCCCTGATACTTTTTTGTATTTGTCTAATGTTATCGTGTGTGGTTACTTTTTTGATGCTGAAAAGTTCTTTGATTAAATATTTTAAAGACAAACCAGGATCGCGTAAAGTACATCAGAGAATCATACCCCGGATAGGGGGTGTAATTGTCCTGATTTTATTTACCATAGTTTTAATAGTATGGAAGTTTACGAATATATTTCCATTCAGCTTGCCTCAAAATCTTTTATCAACATTATTATTTGTATCTATTTCGATACTGTTGATTGGACTTCCGGATGATTTGGTAATCTATCAAATTCATAACAAAGCAAAATTTCTTGGAGAAGTTTTGATTGCTTTGGAAATTGTTTTAATCATGGGGGTATGCCTGAATGAAGTCCATTTTTTAGGTTATGATATAGAACTGGGGTTTTGGGGAGTTCCTATATCAGTTATATGGCTTGTTGGGGTGACAAATGCTGTTAATATAGTAGATGGTGTTGATGGATTGGCAGGCGCTGTGGTCCTTACAGGTTTTGTAGCAATAGGATTAATAGCGGGAATATATGAGAATTATTCTGTATTAATTCTTTCTTTGATATTGGGTGGATTAATAGCTGGTTTTATGATATTCAATTTGTCGCCTGCCTGTGTATTTCTTGGTGATACAGGGGCGCTTTTGTTGGGAATGATTTATGGCGTTCTGAGTATATACCTGATATCAGATATAAATAATAGCCTTCCAGTACTGGTAACACCATTGATAGTTGGGTTCCCTGTTGTCGATACGTTTTCAGCAATGGGCCGCAGGTTTTCTAGGAGTATCATAAATGGTAAAGGGCTGTTGTGTTCATTTAAAAGAATGTCTATCGCGGATAATGAGCATATTCATCACAGGTTAATTTACAGAGGCCTAACACATAATAAAACTGTCATAATTCTTACTGTGTATCAGATGATAACATGCATGGCTGCAATAGTAGTAATATTCAAAGGAAAATCAGAGAGTATTATGACTTTAACGGTGTTATTGGTTACCACCATTTGGATTTTGTATAAACTGGATTATTATGAACCTTTTTTCAGGAGAATCAAGAGGTTTCGGATAAAACAACTGCCGGAAAAGAATAAAGTTGGAATTATTGCTGATGATGATGTGTTTAATTATTCGATAATGAGATATAACCAGAACAGTTTTGAGTTCATCCACATGGAGAAAATAGGTAATAATGCAAAAGATAATCTTGATGCCATAATTTTACAAAGTAATAAGAGTGGTATGTTGAATGATTTGATTGTTATTGCAGGGTCTTTGTACCTTGAGAAAAATTGTCCGGTATTAATTATAGTTTCATCTAATGACACTGTACCGGAACAATACAGGGGAGTGTATGAGAATATGTCAATCATTATAATTAAGGCACCAGTGTATGTACCTGTTTTGTTTACAGAATTAAAAAGGATTACCAGAGGGAAAAATCTTAACTTGAAGAAGAAGAATAGCGGGACTGTTTGTCAGGTAAAATAGAGTAGTGATGGTAAAAAATGAAGAACTTTGAAAAGAACAGAACACGTCTTCTTGTCATATGTCAAAAAAATGAACTGACATGCGATTTGGTTACACTACTCACGGGGTATGGATATTTTGTTGATTATGTAGAATCATTAACAGAAGGTGTTACGAGATTCAAGGAATATAAACATACAATTGTCATTGTAGATTCAGATTTGTTGCCAAAGAGACCAAAAGAATTATTTGCTGTTTTTAAATATTATACTGTTAATCCCAAGATACTGATTATTGCAGGAAAAAGTGAAGAAGAAGCGATTTATCCATATTTGGATCATGGTATATATGATATAATCCAGGTGCCCTTGAGATTTAGATATCTTCATTACAAACTGCGAAAACTGGTGGTAAATGATAGTCTTATATCAAAATATGAGTATTATCAGTTCCTCATTCAATTGATGGTTATTTCAAGTCCGATCTGGGTAAATTTTATAATTTCGCTCACCCGCAATTTATTATAATGAGAGATGTTTCCATGAATAAAAAAACAAGAGTATTAACATTTGATATTGAAGAGTGGTTTCATATTCTTGATATAAAGAATAATTTAATTACCGATTGGGACAAATATGAATGTAGAATTTATGAAAATGTTGAATTTATCCTGAATGAGTTAAATGAACATGGACATAAGGCCACATTTTTCTGTCTTGGATGGGTTGCAGAAAGATATCCGGACATTATTCGAGAGATAAACAGATACGGTTACGAAATAGGAACGCATTCGTATAGCCATAATATTGCCTATAAAATGACACCGGATCAATTTCGTGAGGATCTGGTAAAGTCGAAAAGTATTATTGAAAATATTATTTCGAAACCTGTTCGAAGCTTCAGAATCCCGGGTTTTTCTTTAACAGAAAGTAATATGTGGGTATTCGAAATACTTGCAGAAAGTGGTATCACTATTGATTCTTCAATTTTTCCGGCGAAAAGGGATCATGGGGGTTATTGTCAATTTCTTATAGATAAACCTGTTTGTGTTAAAACCAGATTTGGAACTATAAAAGAGTTTCCCGTTAATACTGTATCATTATTTGGTCGGAATATTGCTTTTTCAGGAGGTGGATATTTCAGGGTTTTTCCATATAATCTGTTAAAGATACTTATTGAGAAATCACCGTATATTATGTCTTACTTCCATCCGAGAGATTTTGACCCGAATCAACCTGTTCTGAGTAATATGTCAATAAAGAGAAGATTCAAATCTTATGTTGGATTAAAAAGTTCAGTTAATAAATTCAAAACCATATTAAAGGATTTTAAATTTATTGATATTGCTGAAGCAGAAAAATTGATAAAATGGAATGTGAACTTGCTGATCATTCCAGAAAAACCTGCTGATATAAAGGTTGCAGCATGAATACTGTTATCGTTTTTGGAGGCTCAGGATTTGTTGGAACTCATCTGGTCCGTGAATTGCAGCGAAAATACGAAAAAATCGTAATTGCCGATATTAAAAATCCAGGATGGCATGAAGGATGTGTAAAACTTGAAAATAATAGAGTGGAATATGTTTATTGCGATGTAAGGAATAAAATTGATCTTGCAGATTATGAAAAAAATGTAAATTGCATAATAAATCTGGCTGCGGTTCATACAAGCCCGGGATATCCGGCAAGAGATTATTTTGAAGCCAACATATTGGGTGCAAAAAATATATGTAATTATGCAAACCAGGTTCGCTGTAATCGGATAATTTTTACATCATCAATCTCTGTATATGGGCCTGGTGAAGATGAGAAGCATGAAGAGCATGTTCCGATGCCAAATATACCTTATGGAATATCAAAAATCATAGCCGAGTATATTCATCGGGAATGGTATAATAGATCATCCAATACTCGTATGTTAACTATACTTCGACCTGGAGTAATATTTGGCAGAGGGGAAGGTGGTAATTTTACCAGAATGGCAAATGCTCTTCAAAAAGGTTTGTTTGTATATCCGGGAAGAAAAGATACGATCAAGGCATGTGTTTATGTTAAGGATGTTTGTAATTTTATAATCGAAATGACTAATATAAACAAAGGATATTCACTTTTTAATTTTTGTTACCCGCAAAAAATAACAATTGAAGAAATAGTAAAAACATTTAAGGATACAATCGGCTATAATACCCCTGAATTGGTACTTCCCTTTAAGTTTATCGTGAAAGGTACTTCAGTTTTAAACAGGCTGCCGATTAAAACCATAAGGACAATGGGTTTGGTACCTGAACGTATAGAAAAACTGATTAAATCCACAAACATATCATCTCGAAAGCTGATAAGATCAGGTTATAAATTCAGATATTCCCTTAAGGATGCAATAATGGACTGGGCAGGAGAATGTAAAAGTAAAAACTTGTATTGAAAAGTATTAAGTCAAAAGAAAAATAATGCAAACAGGATCAATTGCAAATATTGTGGAAAAAGAAATATTTGCAAATGGAGTGAAAATGAAGAAAAAGATATTGTTTATAGAACAAAATACGGATGGTACGATTGGTGGATCACATTACTGTTTACTGTACTTGATAGATGGTATTGATAAAACTAAGTATGAACCGATTGTCCTGTTTTATGAAAATCATAAACTGATTCCCGATTTTGAATTAAAAGGTAAAGTTCATATTCACAATTATCGAGAGTATAATAAAAATGATAATAAAATAAAAAGAAAAGCTATAAACATGTTCGTACATTTGAAACATTTTGTGAATGCTTTTTACTGGATCTCCAGACAGAAAATAAATTTGATTCATCTGAATAACAGTATTTTAGGTGGTTATGATCTATGGTTGCCAATATCATTATTTCTGCATATTCCATGTATCTCGCATGAACGAGGGTTTAATTCATTTTCAAAATTGAACAGAGTAGAAAAATATTTATTAAATAAATATTCTGCAGTAATTTCTGTTTCTGATGTAATCAGGGAAAATGTAAAAAAAAGTGGAATATCGGATCATAAATTGTTGACAGTACATGATGGAATCGATCCGGATTTATATCGATCAAAAGTTACAAGAAGAAAAGATGAAGTAAGAAGGGAATTGAATATAAACAGTAAGGTATTAATTATTGGAATGATTGGTAATATACGTCAGATTAAAGGACAGGAATATTTATTGGATGTATTGAAAATAGTTGAAGAAAACTATGATGATTTTGTATGTATAATGGTTGGAGGTATGTCAAAAAGTACAAAAAAGGATAATGAATATGGTTCTTACCTTATAAAACTTATAAATGAGTATGGAATGAGGGATAAAATAAATCTCACCGGCTTTAGAAGTGATATACCTGACATCATCAATATATTTGATGTACAAGTAAATGCATCAATAATACCCGATGCATTCCCTCATGTTATTCTTGAAGGAATGTCGCTGGGAAAAGCAATTGTTGCGACAAATCTGGGTGGAGCAAAAGAATGTATAAAAAATGGTGTGACCGGCTTTATGGTTCCACATGATAATGAGAAAGAATTCGCTAATAAGCTGCTTCTTCTATTGGAAAACAAGAAGTTGCGAGAAAAAATGGGAAAGGCTGCAAAAGAAAGAATAAATGAATTTCATATCCAAAAGAATATTGAAAAAACTCAATTGATTTATTCAAAAACGATTAAAAACAATAGTAATTAATGTCAAACTGGAATGAGCTTGCGAAAGCGAAATTGAGACAGAGATACATTTCTGACTGTGAAGGTCATATTTGGCCGGTGATATGGACAGAAAAACAGGTATCTGTCGGAGAAGGTTTACGCAGAGAAATATGAATAGTTGTTAAAATCATTATTGAATTCTGAAAAGCCAGATGAGAAAACATGGGAGCTTTCCGGATTTATGAATGAATTATAAAAATTGATATGAACACAGACGGAAATATAACAAAAATCGTTTTCAGAAGTATTTCATGGCTTGCAATTTTCAAGTTTAGTAGTCAGACTCTATCGTGGGTTATAACATTAATTATAGCTAGAATACTTTCGCCTGATGATTACGGGCTAATGGCAATGGCTACAATAATAACAGGGTATGTGGAATTATTCAGTGAACTTGGATTAGGAGCAGCAATAATTCAAAAAAAAACGATCACACAGACAGAACTCTCATCTGTGTTCTGGTTCGCATTGACAATATCAATTCTCCTTGGGGCATTATGTTTTCCACTATCTTATTTAACCTCCTATATCATGAATGAGCCCAGAGTCATACCATTAACAAAGTTTGTAGCTATACATTTTGTTATATCAGGATTATATATTGTTCCATCTAATCTGCTCCGAAAAGATTTAAAATTCAAAGAACTTGGGTTTATAGAATTAATAGCAGTAATGACATCTTTGGTAGTCATGGTGATAATTGCAATACATGGAGGAGGAGCATGGGCATTATTAAGTGGCAGCATTACCAGAAAAGCTGTAGACGTTCTGATGATATATCCAAAAGCAGGATGGTATCCTAAATTAAGGTTTAATATAAAAGATGCAGTTAATCTGTTGAAATTTGGATCTGTGCTTGCATTGGGGAGATCATTGTACTATATGCAGGAAAGATCAGATAGTTTTTTTGCTGGAAGATTATGGAAATCTGATTATCTCGGATTGTATGGATTCGCAAAGCAATTGGCACAGATACCAACAGACAGAATCGTTTCATTAATAAATCAGGTATCTTTTCCGGCTTTTTCAAAAATACAGGATAAAAAGAAAGAATTTAAAAAATTATATTTGCACATTTCAAAAATGACCATGTTTATAGTTATTCCTTTGTTTACAGGCGGTTTCCTTCTGGGCGAATTATTAATAAGAACAATATTAAATGAAAAATGGTTCTCCATGTATGTACTGTTCAGATATTTATGTATTGTACAAATATTTGTTTCTATGAATGCAATCAATAATTTTGTACATGTTTCACAGGGACGCCCTGTATGGTCTTTGTATTACAATATAGTAAGTGCTGTAATAATGCCAATTGCATTTTATATAATGGTTCCATATGGCTTGAATGCAATGATAGCACCGTGGATATCTGTTTTTGTGGTAATTTGCATTATCTGGACTATAATCACACTTAAAAAAATAAAAATATCACTGATGGAATATATAAAAAATTTGCGTCATCCATTTCAAGGTTCGCTTTTGATAGCCCTGACAGTAACTGCCTTGAATAAGATAATAAATCAGATACCGGAGTTAACTGGTTTAAATTACATGAAACTTGCAGTATTAATAACATGCGGTGCTGTTACCTATTTTATTTATTATTGGACTTTTGACAAAAAATACTTGGCTGACATATATAATAAATTTAAATCACAAAAAAAGCTTAATCAAAATATTAAAGTAATTAGAAAAAAATCTTTAATGTCAGAACAACAAAAAAAATAAAGATTATCGGAAACGTTAAATGTTTCGAGAAACAAAAAAACAGGAGTGTAAAAAAATCATTATACATGAGTAAAAACGTGCAATAAAAATAAACAATCTATTCAGGTAAATAATTATAGAAGAAAAATTAAAATATTCTTCGATAAAAGTTGGATTAACGAAAAGGAAATGTAAATGGGCTTGAATTAAAACGGTATATAAGAACTGACAATAAAGAAAGAAAAGAAAACCATGAAAACAAAAAGTTGGTTTGTATTTGCAATAAGTTACTTATTGATTGATTATATTCGCCCTCAGGATCAGATAACATTTTTAAAATATCTTAGACCCGGATTAGTATTAACAGTGATTTTGATATTGTTTATACTGATAAATATCATGAAAATTAAAAACTTGTATAATAACCAGTTGTTGCTGACAGTGATGTTTATATTTTTATTGATTATGCTGGTACCATTTGCAAAAAACCACCGATATGCATTTAATACAGTTGTTTCAATGGCACAGATAATTCCATTCTTTATGTCGTGTGTAATATGTGTTAACAGTATCGAACGACTGAAAAAGTTTATACTGTGGCTTGTTATATTTATGGTGTTTCAGGCTATCCATGTAATATCCCACAATGGTACAGGATCGAGCGGAATTTTCAGAGATGAAAATGATGTATCCTTATATGTTAATACATGGCTGCCATTCTGCTATGTATTTATGATACTGGAGAAAAAATTAATCAAAAAGATATTGTTTGGATTGTTTATAATACTTGGTATTGGCGCTAATATAGCCAGCTTTTCGAGAGGTGGATTTCTTGGATTATTAGCCATGATAATTGTGATATGTATTGCAAGCAGGAAAAAAATGGCTTCCCTTATTGGTGTAGGTGGAATGATTGTGATAATGATTCTATTTGCAAATGAATTATATTGGAATGAAATGAGGACAGCTACAAATACTGAAGATGGAACCGGACGGGTCAGAATTGAATCGTGGAAGTCTGGATATGCAATGTTTCTTGATAATCCACTGGGAGTCGGGGGAAATAATTTTCAGGTCAGATTTGAAGAATATCAGACGCAATGGTTTAAAAGAGGTATGTATGGGAGAGTCTCACATTCTTTATGGTTTACATTATTACCTGAATTGGGTATTTTAGGTGTAATGATTTACTTGCTGATTATTAAGTGTAATACTGGAGATTTGATCAAAATAAAAGGTATTTCAAAACAACTGGCTCCGGAAAAAAGTATTCTTCTGAATTATATGGTAACTGCTTTTTTTGCTTCATTAGCAGGTTTTTTTGTATCAGCAACTTTTCTTTCGGTGCTCTATTATTCTCATTACTGGTATTTAACAGCATTGATTGCCGCTACTGCAAAGATATCCAAAGAATGTCTGGAGATTGAAAAGAAAACGACAAATAAAAATGTTGAAACGATGATGCCGGATTAAAGTAAACTTTAATTAAAAGCTGCGATCAGGAGTTACTTCTGGCTGTTTGAGAATTCAGTTTTTTCTGTAATGACGACCCGTTTTGCTTTATTATTAAAAATGTAAGGACAATTACCCCAAAGGAAACAGGTCGTTCGGGAACATAAAGAAAAAGCAAATATTATAGGGAGTTAATGTTTTGCAAAAAATTCCTGTAATGAGTCTGCCATTTTTGCTCAATATCGTTTTTCATGGATAAGGTTTTTTGGGTATATCCGGAAATATCGGAAAGTACAGTCTTTATTCCGGAGCCAATACTTTCAGGTTCGTTATCAACAAAAAAAGCTCCTCTGAAATAATCACGCAGGACAATCTTATTTGAAGTAATTAATGGTTTACCGACAGAAACTGCTTCATAACACCCGCATAGCATACAATGATCAGACTTAGTTAGAACGATAATTATATCGCTTTCCATAAGAAAGCCGGGATAATCGTTTTCAGGAATGAAAGCTGTAAATATAACACGTTCTGGAATTTTGACAGGCAGATAATCTGAACGTTTTTTATAATTGCCAGTGATATATAGACAACAATTGGTCATGTCAAGCAAAGAGAAAGCTTCGATAACTTCACGAACAGGTTCATCCAGACCAAAAGATGCGATATAAAGAATGTTGATCTCACCGCGTAAATTAACCTGATTGAAATTGTGAAATTCAGGTAATTTATCGGGAAGAATAACCGGTTTGCCATTTGATTTTGTGACAAGATCAGCAATAAATTTATTGGTTACTATTGTTAAATCTGCAGATCTAAGTGAATAATAATGAAAACGCATAAATAACCATATAGGAAAAGAGCCACTTTGGGGTTTGTTGAGGCGGAAATTGGAATGACGATCCACCACAAGTCTGGTTTTTGTAATGCGAGTACAAAAACATGCTAAAGCAGCAAGAACAATCGAAGGATTCTGGACAAAAACAATGTCCGCCTTTAAAAATAAAAGTAAAGGAATAGTTTTTAAAATGCAAACAGGGTATCTTAAATATCCCGAGATGTCAAAAATATATAACTTACAACCTAAATAATTTGCCAGTTCAAGAGATCTGCGCTGTGTTTCCCATGCAATCCATATTTTATTATTCATGATTCTGCTAAACTTGTAAGAATAAATTCAATAATCAAATTTGGATGATTCTGTATTTGTTTCAAACATAAGTCTATCCATAAAGAAGTTAGGGATTACAACTTGATGTAAAAAGCAAAATAGGATATTTATGTATATAGTAGAATAAGTCTTGATACTTATGATATGAAAAAGAATAATACAGAACCAACAAGAAAATTGTAATATGACATCTACGTTCCATAACCGACATAAATACAAGAATCATGCCATATTTAAAAAAACAGGTGTCAATTTAAAAGGATGTAATCAGAGTATTGTTAAATTATACAGTGTTTAAAGGGCTGCAGATATGCTAACCGAAAACTGTTTATGAAGCCTTTCTAAAGTTGATTTAACAGAACAAAAAAGCAGGCTGACAAAATCAAAACTTGATCATAAAAACATCTGTTTATGCAAATTGTAGAGTGTGGTATAATATCATAATATATAGCGGTAAAAATGACGACCAGGTAATTCGCAATTTTGGAAGACTGAAAATTGAGGTTTTATGTTCAAGTTTGGAGTAAATTATGTGAAAATATCTCAAGGAATAGATCAAATCATAAACGATGATTCCTATCCTCACATGTACATTAAAAAATAAAGGGAAGAAATTAACAGATGGCTTGGTCTGATATTTGTGTATTGTTAAAATAAGGATTTTTTGAAAGAAAAAACCTGAAATTAAGAAAAATTGATGAGTATATATTGTTAAATATCTTTCTGTAGACAATTTTTGTATATAGTAGTAAAACCACTTGCCTGTAAATTGTTATCAATGAGGAAAATTTAAGAACAAGTGTTATAAATTGAATATTAGCATATTATTAGATTGTAATTAATAAGGTTGAGAATAAAGGATTAAATTATGAATAGTAAAATAGAAAAGATTTATTTGAAACTGCCAGTGTTTTTACAGAATATTGTAATCATGTTATATGGATTTAATGAAAATAGAATTCGATATTCAGGAGTTTATAATACATTTAGTAAGGAGATAGAAAGGAATTGTTATTTAAATGATAAAGAAGTGAAAAAATGGCAGGAAAACCGGCTAAGGAAATTATTTAATGATGCAATTGAAAATGTACCTTATTATAGGAAAAACATGACGTTAAATGCATCTGAAATAAATAGATTTCGAATTGAGGATCTGAAATATTTACCAATGTTAGAAAAAAATACAGTAAAGAGATATGCTGATCAATTTGTAAGTGAATCATTGACAGAGAAAAAGATCGAAATACACACCACGGGTACTACAGGTACTCCTTTGAAAATAATCTGTACTCCAGAAATACGACAAAAAAATTATGCATATTTCAACAGGTTTTTAAATATTGCAGGTGTTGACTATAATGGAAAAAGAGCTACTTTTGGAGGAAGGATAATAGTTGATTACAATCAGAAATCATCTCCGTTCTGGCGATATAGTCCTTTTCAGAAAAACATGCTTTTTTCATCATACCATATTTGTGAAAAAACCATAGAGAGCTATACAAGAGCACTGCAGAGATTAAGACCATCATACATTGATGCGTATCCATCAAGTTTATACATGTTTGCAAAATATGCTGAACAAAAAGGCATATCACTGCGAGGATTGACAAAAAGCATCGTAACTTCAGCTGAAGTTTTACACCCCTGCCAAAGAGAAGTAATTGAGAAACAATTTGGAGTCCCGATATACGATCAGTATGGTTCAGCAGAAATGTGTGTGTTTATAGCACAATGTAGCTTGGGAAAGTATCATATTCATTCAGATTATAGTATAGTAGAGTTTATAAAAGATGATGGTGCATACGCAGGTCCAGGTGAAGAGGCAGAAATAGTGTGTACTGGTTTTATTAATCCAGTGATGCCATTGATAAGATATAAAATTGGTGATAGAGGCATTGTTTCAGGAGATAAATGTAAATGTGGAAATAAGTTTCCAGTATTGGAAAGGATTATTGGAAGGTCAGATGATTATATAATAACTCCAGATGGAAGAAAAATTGGAAGGTTGAGTCCGGTGTTAAAAGGATATCCTGTTCGTGAGGCCCAATATATTCAGGAAAAACCGGATGAAATAATTGTGAATGTAGTTAAAGATGCAGAGTACAATGAATATACTGGATTTAAAATAGAAGATGAATTGAGGAAAAGGTTAGGGGACAGGATCAAAATCTGTATTAATTGTGTAAATAAAATTGAACGCAGCAAAGGAGGAAAATATAAAACAGTAATTTCGAGAATCCATGAATCTTGATTTACAGTTTAGATAAACCATCTGTTCTGTAGTGTGGTTACAGATAAAATGCCGTCTGATCATTGATAATTAGAAATGACAAATTCCGGTTTAAAACCAAATCAATTCATTGGAGTTTTTCTGCTTTTTAACTATTCTGCTAATTGTTAACCATTCCTTATCGTAAATAATTAGATGGCCTGAATTAAATTATAATTAAATGAAAAAAACTCTTTACCCTTTTGGTCATAAATTATATACTGCTATTCAAAAAGATGTTTTGTTATTTAAAAATAACAAGGTAAATCTGTTTAGTTTAAACAAAGGGAAACAAATTACAATATTGAATAACAATAAAAGTATCAAGAGGGAAAGGATGAATATGATGAATGTAAGAATCTTTGTAATGTTGTTTTGTTTTTTAATTCCGGGTATGGTAATTGGTATAGAAAGCAAATTTCAAGGTGGATGTGAATGTGAAAAAAAGTCACAACATCCAGAATGGTTATGGTGTGATGATTTTGAATCAGGAAATTCTTTGAAAGAAAATTACCAGGATGTAAGTACTAATGGATTGTCTGTATCAGAAGAGAATGCATTTGAGGGAAATTATTCTTTAAGGCAAACATATACAAAAGGTCAAGATGGTGCAGGCTGGATTATCAGGGTTAATAATTCAGGATTTCCTGACCATTTATTTATAAGGTTTTATCATAAATTTGAAGGTAATTATGAAAGTTTTCCACCAAAAATGGCAAGAATACGTTATAGGCAAAGAAGTGGAAACTGGGACAGACCGTGTGCTATACACTTTTGGATAAGTGATTCAAAAGTAGTTGCGGATGTAAAAGCAAACAACAGCTCTCAGGCAAATAGTAGCGGATATCTAAGTAAGGCAGTTTCGGATTTTTCATTTAAAGCAAGCGAAAATATTAACAGGTGGATATGTTTTGAAATGGAAGTACGACTAAATACACCCGGAAAAAAAGACGGCTTATATCGAATATGGGCAGATGACAATTTGATTATTGAAAGAACGAATGTCGATCTCAGAGGTAATAAGACGTACAAGTTAAATGAAGTAATGCTTGATTGTTACTGGAATGGAGGAGCACCATCATCTCATAAACGATTCTATGATAATTTTATTATATCAACAGAAAAAATAGGTCCTGTTAAAATGGAAACTGATATTAAATATACGCCGCAGATAAATGAAAATAAACATAAATCAGGTATACGTCCGGTTTTGTACGGTGTAAACAAAGTAAACAACGGAACTGGAACTGGAGTTTATTTTTTACGAAATAATGATGTATTCTCTGTAGACGGAAAAAAAGTAGACCGAAACATGATAGGCGAAATTCACAATCAGAAGGAAAGAACAACCACGATAAAAAAATAAAAGACTTGTAAACATATCAGTAAATGTATGGATTAAGGGCAGGTTAATTCAACCTGTCCTTGTTTTATTTATGGACCTGATATTGCAGTGAAAAATAGTAGGAATACAAATACATTATCTACTTTAAATCACATTTCCTTTCTATCTTAGTAATGTATATGACTTGGAAAAATGTTAAGCATAAGATAGAAGAGGGTAACGTTACCATGTGATTCATGAGTATACATTGTTTAGAAAAGATACTGAAGGTGAAGTGAATATATGGAACTTATATTCTGGTTATCAGCATTTCAGATAATATTTACGTATTTTGGATATCCTGTTTCGTTAAAACTGTTATCGTATATTGTAAATGTAGAACACAATAACGAAAAAACAATAACACCATCAGTATCGTTCATAATCACGGTATACAATGAGGAAAATAGAATAAAAGAAAAGCTGAAAAATACTATCAATCTTGATTATCCAAAGGAAAAGGTGCAGATAATTGTTTCTTCAGACGGTTCAACAGACAGAACTCACGAAATTGTTGAGGAGTTTAAAAATTACGGAGTACATTTATTAATTAATAATGAGAGAAAAGGTAAGGAATATGCACAAGCTCAGGCAATAAAAATTGCCAAAGGCGAAATACTGGTATTTTCTGATGCTGCAACAAAGCTGGATAAAAACGGATTGAAACAGATAATATCAAATTTTTCTGATAGTACAATCGGATGTGTAAGCAGTGAAGATAAAGTAATTACAAAAAGCCATAATGAAACGGGAGGTGAAAGTTTTTATGTCAGATATGAAATGTGGTTAAGAAAACTGGAATCAGGAGTAAAATCGGTTGTAGGATTAAGCGGATCATTTTTTGCAGCCAGAAAAGAAGTCTGTGAGGATTTCAGTTCAGTTATGCAAAGTGATTTTCGAACCCTTCTGAATACTGTAAAAAAGGGAATGAGAGGCGTATGTGATCCTGAAGCAAAGGGGTACTATTTTGATATTGAAGATAATTCAAAAGAGTTTGAACGTAAGATAAGAACAGTATTAAGAGGTCTGACAGTTTTTTTATCACACCTGGAATTTATTAATTTCTTCAGGTATGGATTATTCTCTTATCAATATTTATGTCACAAAATGATGCGGTGGCTGGTACCAATATTTATGATATTTGCATTTTCAGGCAATGCTTTTCTTTCGATTGGATCAATATCTTATAGAATCTTATTCCTGTTTCAAATAGTATTTTATTCAATTGGTTTAGGTGGTATTTTAAAGGCTGATTTAAACAAATTTTTGCTAATTCGTATTTCTTCATTTTTTATGATTGTTAATTCATCAATATTGATAGCCTGGATAAAATACATTAAAGGTGAACGTGTATTGTTATGGCAACCCTCATTGAGGAATTATTGAATTCCTTATATCAACAGATACGATTTATTATAATTTAACAAAAAGTGATGGATATATAATAATCATAAGCGTAATGCAAAGAAATTAATTCCGATAAAATTTAATAAAATTGGTTTATTATGAAAAAGGTATTACATCTCAGAGCCTCTGGTGGAATTTTAGGTGCAGAAAATGTAATTAAGGAAATTGCAATAAAATCAAGACTTTTTGGATACGAATCAATTGTAGGGATAATCTACGATACAGATGATACATATCCTGAATATGTTGATTTTTTAAAGAATTATAAGATTGAGACAGTTGTGTTTAAAGGAAATGGAAAAATTGATACGAAGAGGATAAAAGAAATCAGAAAATACGTAAACGATAATAAAATAGATTTGCTACACAGTCATGGCTATAAAGAAGACTACAATTCTCTCTTGACAAAACAGGATATGCCCAAAATTGCAACAAATCATCTTTGGAAACGAACAAATTTAAAAAGTAAATTATATACATTGGTAGATGCTCTATTTCTTCAATTTTTTAATATCGTAACGGGGGTATCCTCAGAGATTATGAAGGATATGAAAAAATATTATTTGCGAAGAATTATAAAAGTACCAAATGGGATTGATACAGACTTTTACAGTCCGTTGCTAAAGAATAAAGATATAAATTTGAAAATTGGTATCCCGATGGATTCTGTCATCATAGGAATGATATCAAGCATAACAAAAGTTAAAGGTCACGAAATCGCAATTAAGGCATTTAAATGTGTTAAAAACACAAATAGTAATGCCTATTTATTGATTGTTGGTGAAGGAAAAATGAGTGATCAGTTAAAGCATATGGTAGAGTGTGAGGGATTAGCAGATAATGTAAAGTTTGCAGGAAAAACACAAAGAGTCAGAGAATATTTATCAATAATTGATATTTTTTTAATTACATCATTTCGGGAAGGTTTGCCAATGGCATTACTTGAAGCAATGGCAATGGGTAAACCTGTAATTGCAACACGTGTAGGGGAAATTCCACAAATAGTAAGAGATGGTAAAAATGGTTTCTTAATAAACGCTGGAGACCAGAATGAACTGGTAAGGAAAATAAATAATATAGCTAAAAACAAATATGCAAGAGAAACAATAGGAATAGCTGCCAGAAATAGTATTCTTAAAAAATATTCTTCAGAAAAAATGACAAAAAATTACTGCAGATTGTACGATATCTTGACGAAGTAAGTCGAATCAAATGTTAACAGATATATTATTCAAAGAAACAAGCCATGTTTCAATAATTTGCATAAGATAATTCCTTTGGGTAATGCTGGTATATGTATGATTTGCTTCCTTAAAATATCTGAATGTAACATTGTTTTTGAAATCAACTGATTTGAACATGTCTTTAAACTGGTTTTCATAATTATAATAGAGAGGAATACCCCCGGAAAATATGTACAACAACTTTATACCTTTATTGATAATGGTTTGCATCTCGTTGATAACAATATTTTTGGGAGGGAAAGTTCTTGTATAGGTATTTTCAGGTTGTAATATACTTGTTGATTGCCGCATGGAAGATAACCTTTTCAGGATAATCTTTTTATAAAGAAAACGTAATATTTTGAAGGGATTAAGTATTCCGGGAAAATAGTCATGTAAATAATAACCTAAAGTATGATACGCAAAGCCATCAAGAAGAACCGCTCCCGAAATCCGATTACGGTTATCATTTACAGCCATATGATGAGAATAATCGGCTCCCGAGCATAAACCGATCAAAACACAGTTGTTTGAGCTGGTCGTATTAAGTAAATAATCAATTGCACAATCAATATCAATCATTGCCTGAGAATCATAAGGAAGAGAAGTGTTATATGAAGCACTGTCTCCGATACCCAACATATCAAATCTAAGGCTTGAAATGCCTTTTGATTGAACCTTTCGGGCCAGATCAGTATTAAACCTGTTGAATCCTACCCGATGGAGGAGCCCGGGATTAAGAAGCAGAACAGAAAAACGGGAAGGATTTAACTGGATGTTAGCAAAAGTAACAATGCCTGTTAATTGGGAATGGTTACCAAAAGTTACAACACGTTCTTTCATGAGATTCAATCCTTGAAGATATCGGAGATTGATTTGATAACTTGGCTGAACATAATTATGCGGTCGAATGATTTAGGATCATTCCAGAATATATGTGTATCTGAAAGAGAAAAGGAAGCAGGGTTGTGAGCTGAAAAAACTGGTTGATTGGAACCAGTATCATTATCGGAAAAGATATTGACACTTTCATATTTTGAATCAAAATAGAATATGTCAATATCTTTAATGTCATTGATCAAATCTTTTGAATATGCAAATCCAATTCGTTCAATGTAATCACTATTTTCCTTTCCAGATTTTAAATAGCTGGAAGCTGAATGGAGATTTGTTAAATCTTCAATCCATTTTGTTCCTTTAAACAATGGGTCCCACAAGACAATGTGGTCTATTTTATTAATAATATTTTCAGAAGCTAATAAAGAGAGTGTAGTACCAAAACGTAATCCGACAATTGAAACAGAATTATGGCCCGAATATTCAGTTAATTCATCAATTGCACTGATCAAATTTTGAATCCATATCGAGAGTCTGCATTCATCAAAACTACCCCTTGAATCACCATGGCCGTACCAGTCAAACCGAAATACATGATTGCCATTTTTAGCAAGTTGTTCAGCCAGTTTCCTCAGTATTCTGTATGCCCTGAGATATTCATGAGCAATTGGACTGCATATTAATATACTGTGAGATTTTGGAGCATTAATTTCAGGTTGATGATATACTCCAAATAATTGATAATCTCC
>JAAYEB010000098.1 GCA_012728995.1 Fibrobacter sp.
CGTTACGGCTTGAGTACCATTTATCGGGAAGTTTTGAAGAAGAGAGTTTGCAGTGACTGAATCGTTCCACTATAATTTGTGATTTCTGGTCCGGTTGAGAGGAGAAGGCAACGGTATAAAGGGTTAAGGTGGCTGTACCGCAAAAATTGATGATGCGTTGAAAGAATTTTTTCATGGTAAATCCTGTAATGCATTAAAATTAAAAGAGTTATAAAAATAGAAATACAGCCGTATAAATTCGAATTGGTGTAAAATTTATTGAAAGAAAGCCAACTGGTACAGAATAATAGTTCATTGCTCAGATTATTAAATTCCAAATCAGACGATTCCTTCACGCGAGTCTTTTTTGCGGTTATTGGCACTTTAAGAATTAAATTGACATTCTAATATAAGGGGTGCAACAGTTTTGTATCTCGATACCAGGCAACTGTGTTTCGGTTTTAATTTCCAGTTGGGGTCGGAACTCGGAATTCGGGGTCGGTATCGATTCCGAATTAAGAATTAAATCGGACCATTCTACTATGGGTGATGCAACAATATTTTGCCACTTTCTTTTTAATGCCGCTTTCGCAGTTCATTGTAGATATTTTTTTTGATTTTCACATTCACATTTATAATTCACCTTTTTATTATGACCTTCACAGCCATAAAACACATTCTGCTGGTAGTACCTATGAACAGTTAGTAATATCTGTGAAAAAAGACCCGCATAAATGAAACGTTAGATTCGGATATATATATAATGACACTTCCCAGATAACCCTGCCAAATCGTATCTTTAAGAAATTATGGAGATGTTGGATTTTTGAATTTTTAATAATGAATATAAGAGAGGAGTTCTTCATGGCTAAAAAAAATAGTTCTGTCAATGAAGAGTCCAGAAACAGGAATGCTGCATTGGAGCAGGCTGTAAGTCAGATTGAAAAACAGCATGGTAAAGGTTCAATAATGCGTTTGGGTACAGCAGGTTCTGCTGCAGATGTTGCTGTTATTCCTACTGGTTCGATTTCCCTTGATATGGCCCTGGGGGTAGGGGGATTTCCCAAAGGACGGATAGTTGAGATTTATGGACCGGAGTCATCAGGGAAAACAACGCTTGCTCTTCATGCCATAGCAAATGCTCAAAAAAAGGGCGGAATAGCAGTGCTAATTGACGCTGAATATGCTTTTGATGCTGCTTATGCAAAGGGCTTGGGGGTTGATATTGATAATCTCCTCGTATCCCAGCCCGATACTGGTGAACAGGCTTTAGAGATTGCAGATACACTGGTTCGCAGTGGAGCAATAGATATTATTGTTATAGACAGTGTCGCTGCTTTGGTTCCTGCTGCCGAGATTGAGGGGGAAATGGGGGATAGTCATATGGGATTACAGGCACGGCTTATGTCTCAGGCTCTTCGCAAACTTACTGGAATTCTTTCCCGCTCCAAAACCTGTTTGATTTTTATAAATCAGCTTAGAATGAAAATCGGTGTAATGTTCGGAAATCCTGAAACAACCACTGGTGGCAATGCCCTGAAATTCTATTCTTCTGTAAGAATCGACATCCGCAGAATCGCCGCGATTAAAGATGGGGACAGTGTTATTGGTAATCGTACACGTGCAAAAGTGGTTAAAAACAAGGTAGCACCTCCTTTTAAAGAAGCAGAGTTTGATATCATGTACGGAAAAGGTATCTCTTTTGAGGGTGATGTGCTTGATATGGGAGTTGAACTGGATGTCGTTGATAAAAGTGGCTCCTGGTTTTCGTACAAAGGAGAGAGAATCGGTCAGGGAAGGGAAAAAGCAAAAGATTTTCTAAGAGAAAACACCGATATTTTTGCTGATATCGAACAGCAGATCAGAGAAAAAGTAGCAATCAAACGTGGAGTTCTTTTAAATGAATCTGATGTTAAAGCTGAAATGGCAGGTGCTGCAGAATAGAAAAGTTAAATAATCTATGAAATCATCAAAAACTATACGCAACGAGTTTATTACTTTTTTTAAACAGAAAAACCATACTTTTGTGCCAAGTGCTCCGGTTATTCCTCAGGATGACCCTACGCTTCTTTTTACAAATGCAGGGATGAATCAGTTTAAGTCAATATTTCTGGGTGACAATCCCCGGAAACTGAAACGGGCTGTCAATTCTCAAAAATGTATGAGGGTATCCGGTAAGCATAATGACCTCGAAGAAGTGGGGCGGGATCATTATCATCATACATTCTTTGAGATGCTTGGTAACTGGTCTTTTGGTGATTATTACAAAAAAGAAGCAGTTCGATGGGCATGGGAACTATTGACTGATGTCTGGAAACTTCCAAAAGAGCGCCTGTTTGTTACTATTTATGAATCAGATAAGGAAGCAGCTTCATGCTGGAAAAGTGAAACCGATATTTCTCCAGACAGAATCATGCGTTTTGGCGACAAATCCAATTTCTGGGAAATGGGAGAAACCGGCCCATGTGGACCATGTTCCGAGATCCATTATGATACCGGAGATCTTGCTACTCAAAAAGAAACTTTTTCAGACCCGGTTGCAGGTGTTAATGGAGAAAATGCACGGTATCGCGAATTGTGGAATCTGGTTTTTATCCAGTATAATCGTGAAAAAGATGGATCTCTTTCACCTCTTTCGCATCAGCATGTTGACACAGGTATGGGTTTTGAGCGTATCGTTTCGGTTATTCAGGGAGTGGAATCAAATTACGATACCGATCTTTTCCAGCCTGTTATTCGTAAACTTGAATCTGAATGCAAAAAAAAATATAGTGCCGATGAAGAGGGTACGTCTTTCAGGGTAATTTCAGATCATATCCGTTCGCTGGTATTTGCAATCACCGATGGTGCATTCCCATCGAATGAGGGTCGGGGTTATGTTCTTCGAAGGCTTCTTCGGAGAGCTTACCGTTTCGGAAGGGAATTAGGGTTCAAAAAGCCGTTCTTGTACAAACTGGTTCCTGTGGTTATTGAAGAGATGGGTGATGCATTTCCCGAAATCACTCAGCGCAGGGATTATCTGGAAGAAGTTATCCTTTCTGAAGAGCAGCGGTTTGCTGTTACACTGGAACAGGGAATAGAAAAATTCAATTACATTATAGAAAGCCTGAAAAGTAAAGGCGAATCAATGATGCCGGGAACGGATGTCTTTACTCTTTATGATACTTTCGGTTTTCCTATGGATTTGACCCGCCTGATGGCATCAGAGCAGGGCTTGTCAATCGATGAAAGCGGATACGACAAGATGATGAGCCGGCAGAAAGAACGCGCAAGAGATGCCCGTAAAGCAGATGACGGTTTGACTCCTGAAGGATGGACTGAAATTCGTGCCGTATCCGGAACAGAATTCGTCGGATACGAAAGAGCTGATGACCAGATTTTTATCTGTAGATATAAAAAGATTCAGGATGAGTCGGGAAAAGAATTGTATATGTTCATATCCGACAAAACTCCCTTTTATGCAGAATCTGGTGGGCAGGTTGGTGACAGCGGCATTTTAAAATCTTCAAAAGGCAAAGAACTGACAGTAGAACACACATTCAAATGGAATGAATTCGTTATTCACCGTGTGAAAGCAGATGAAACACTTACTGATGAGGAACTCAGAGGGCCTTTTACTGCCTGTGTTAATTCCAAAGAACGTTGCGCGACACGAAGAAACCATTCTGCAACTCACCTTCTTCAGGCAGCTTTAAGAGAGGTGCTTGGAGATCATGTGCAGCAATCAGGATCTAAAGTAGATTCTTCAGGGCTGCGGTTTGATTTCACCCATTTTAAATCTTTGACTGCAGATGAAATTGCTAAAACAGAAAAAAAAGTTAACGAATGGATAATGAATGATCTGGTGGTTACTACAGATATCAAGGATCTGGATTCTGCAAAAGCAGAGGGTGCAACTGCTCTGTTTGGCGAAAAATATGCAGAAAAGGTAAGAGTCGTAACGATGGGTGCTGTCAGTAAAGAACTCTGCGGTGGTACTCATGTCAAATCTACCGGGCAGATCGGCGGATTTCATATAATCAATGAAACCAGTATCAGTGCAGGAATTCGAAGAATTGAGGCTGTTACAGGGGCTGGATTGTCGGATTATATTGCAGAAAAAGAAAAAATAGTTGGCAGGTTGACACTTTTGCTGAAGACCGGTCAGGATAAACTGATTGAAAGAGTAGAATCACTCCTGGATAATACCTCTCGTCTTGAACAGAAAATCAGGGAACTTTCGCAGGCCCAGGCTACAGGAATCATTGATGAGATGTTCAATGAAGCAAAAAGCAAGAGTGGAGCTTTTCCATGGCTTGTAAAAAATCTGGGTGAGATTGATAAAGAAACATTCAGAAATGTTACCGATACTGTATCTGATCAGATAAAAAGCAGAAATCTTTCTACGATACTTATATTTATTGGCGCGCAAGTAGATGGAAAGGTACTTTTCTCTGCGAGTGCAGGATCTGATGCAGTAAAGAAATTCAATGTTCATTGTGGTAACCTTGTTAAAGTTGCAGCCAATAAGGCCGGTGGCGGGGGCGGAGGAAGTCCGGTTCGTGCACAGGCTGGAGGAAAAGATGTTTCAAAGCTTGGTGAAGCTCTTTCTGTTGTTGAAGATACAGTACAGTCACAGGCAGGGGTTTGATGAAAAGGTTAGTTTATAACAAGCTGATGGAAAGTATAAGCCGGGGGGAAAAGTGCCATTGGGTTTTACTTGATCCGGATGATTATTCACTTGATGAAGCTGCATGTGTGGCAAAAGAATCACAAGATTGTGGTGTTAATGCGATTCTTGTAGGCGGAAGTCTTCTGTATACAAACCATTTTGATAAATTTGTGCAAATCCTGAAAAAAAGTGTTAATTTACCTGTGATTTTGTTTCCGGGTGATGCTACACAGTTGTCTGCAAGTGCAGATGCACTGCTTTATTTATCTCTGGTTTCTGGACGCAATCCGGCTAACCTTATTGGTGAACATGTTAAAGCAGCTCCCTTGATCAGGGAGTGTGGAATTGAGCCTGTGCCTACTGCTTATATGCTGGTTGAATCCGGATCAGTGAGTTCTGTAGAATTCATAAGCAATACCCGTCCGTTGCCTAGAAATAAGCCACAGATTGCTGCTGCTCACGCTTTAGCAGCCCAGTATATGGGTATGAGTCTTGTGTATCTCGAAGCAGGAAGCGGTGCATCACAGACTGTGCCAGAAGAGATGATAAAAATGGTAAAAGGGTATGTTGATATTCCCCTGATTGTTGGCGGAGGAATTCGTGATCCTCATACTGCAGAAAAGAAACTTGCTGCCGGTGCGGATATTATAGTAACAGGGAATGTACTGAAAAAAAAGGATGGTATTCAAATTATGAAAGAAATCGCTTCAAAAGTAAATTCTTTCAGGGCACCTTGATTACGTTTACTCCACAAGGCTTGCATCCAGATCTGGAAATCTCTGCTAAAATTCTGAAATTTATATCTTTGGTAAATACTTTTGCACTCATTTAAAAAAAACCTGTGGAAATGATACCCACTCTTTGCCGGGTAAAGCTCCGCAATTTTTCGGTACAAAGTCATGTGATTGCCGTAGTGTAACTTTTATAAAAAAACAGTTGTAGCGTCAGTTGGTATCACAAAATCCCTCCACAAAAAACCATTTATAAATTCTTATCTGAAATTTTACCTGTTCAAAATTGAATTGCCAAAACAACTGTCAGCCTGCTTCTGAATATGATGCGTAAACATAAGGATAAGAATTATAACACTTGGTCAGGATATTAAGTTTTTATATCATTAAAAGCGGTGTCCTGATATTTATTTGTGATATAGATTCCCTTATATGAGAAGAACAGGTTGGAACAAAAAAGGTGGAAGCAGATGGAAATATTTCTTACAGGAGGTACAGGGTTTATTGGTTCGTATGTTACTGAAAGGCTTTTAAGGAATGGACATCGTCTGACAATTCTTGCACGTAATCCGCAGAAGGTGAAGGGTTTTGTTGATCATCCGCAAATCAGGTTCATACATGGAAAATTAAGTGATCACGAAAAGATTGAAGCTTCAATGAGTGGTTGTGAAGCGTGTATTCATATTGCGCTGGGTTGGGGAGAAACCGCCAGGGAGATGCTTCTTGAAGATACACTGAATTCGGTTTTTTTATTTGAGTGTGCAGCCCGAAATGGAGTTGCACACTTTATTTATACATCATCAACTGCCGCAATTGGGGAATTTATTCCGCGCATGGATGAAAATGTTAAAACAATGCCGTCAGATTATTATGGTGCAACAAAGGCAGCAAGTGAAAATTACCTTATGGCAGTTTCTGTAAAAACCGGCATGCGCAGCATAATTATTCGTCCTGGTTATACATTCGGTAATCCGGTTGTAAGTGGAGCTCCAATGCAGCCGGACAGCCGTTTCAGGGATATGATAAAGAAAGCATTGAATGATGAAACAATAAGAGTGGTCGAAAATGACGGAACCCAGTTTATCTGGGCAGGTGATCTGGCGTCCTTGTATGAATCTGCTTTGGAGTCTTCGTATAATCGTCAGATCTATTTTGGTCTTGGCAGGGAGTTTGTTACATGGGAAGAGATTGCAAAAAAAGTAATAGAAACGACATGTTCTTCAAGTAAAATTATCACTGAAGATTATGGATTTAATGAAACTCCATATCTTTTTGATTTAAGAAAAATTGAAAGGGATTTTGGGTTCTCTTTTACATGCAGGGAAAAAATCATTGAACATATCCGGTATATTCAGACCCTGTTTACTTCATCAATTAATGCCTGAACTGAACATCAATTTGTTGTTCTCTACAGATAAATCCTTATAGGGGTCGGAATCAATTCTGTATTTGCTGATTCGATACCGATTCCGAATTTCGACCTCAAATTACCGATACCAGAATGGAAAGCTGCTAACTGCTTATGCTCTTCACAGCCATGAACTTTTTCTGTTCAGTGCCGCTATGCAGCTAATTCCCGCACTGCGGAACAGGCTGTAAATTAATCACCTCCATATAGACCAAACCAGTATTAAAGGATTTCGTTAAGCTTTTTTTCGCGTAAACTGGCCCGACTGATTTACATTTGCGATTAACTTGCTGGACAATAGAAAAAAGTCGGGGTCTGATGTTCTGGAGAATCCTGTCAGACAAACAGGATTTCTGTTATAACTCGAATTTAATAACGAATTTTTATATATTTAATAGTATAATTCCTAATTTACTAAACTGTTTTATGCAAAATCAGGGAGTAAACTATGTTAACAACTAGAAGGTATGAGTATCTCAATATTGGTTCTATTGCTGTGCATCCTTCCATTGGGAATCATCGTCCGGTGAATTCAGCAAAGGTTTCTCATCTGGAAAAGGATATTTTACAAAATGGATTGCTTGAGCCTCTGGTTGTCTGGGAGCGGCAGTCTGGAGAGTATTATCTGGTTGGTGGTTTTCATCGGATGGAGGCAATCAAAGTAATCAGGAAAAACAATCCCGGTTATTTCGAACGTGTTGATGTCAGGGTGGTTGCTGGTGATCCTGATGAAATTCGTGCTTTGAATCTGAAACTAAATGCAGATCGTCTTGATACAAAAATTACAGACTATTTTGAAACGGTTATTTATCTGAATAATGCCAACTGGACTTCGAAGCGCATCGCAGAATTTCTCGATAAAAGTGTAACATGGATTGATGATATCATAAGGTATGCACCTATGATTAACGAAAAAATGCATGTGTTGCTTCAGGAAGGCAAGATGTCGTGGAACAGGGCGAAAGAAATTATTCAGAAGACTCTTAAGGCAGAAGCTGGAAAAGAGAAGGAGATAATTGATAATGAACTGGAAAGATCGTCTGGTCGTTCTGTAAAGCCTGTTACATTCAAGTCTGTTTTGAAACATTTTTCAAAGCTGTCTCAGGAAGAGCCTCGGCAGGTATTTTCAATTCATGTTAATGACATGTATTCATTTATCCGGGTTCTTCGGGGAAAGGATTACGATGATGAGGAGCTTGATAGATTAAAGTCGGTTTTTCCGGGATTGATTAGTTGAAAGCTGACTTGTAAGAATGTTCGCTGTGTGCATAAGCCCCCGACTTTGCGGACAAAGTCGGGATTTGATCATTATAGCCTCTGGTTGTACCCCCGACGTGTTAGTCGCGACTTGATTATTGTAGTCTTATTTGTATCCGCCCCTTAACGGCATCGTGAGATTTCAGACTGCCGACCACGGCAAATCGCGGCAGGAATGTCAGGGCATCCAGCATCAAATGACACTTCGCCGCTGCTTTCCTTCGACGATGTTTTGCCCAGTCCATACAGTTGGCGAAAAGCTGTATCGTCGTCGAATCAACAAGGTTGATAACCCGTTTTATCCTGCGCGGCAGTTTAAACGACGCATCCATCCGACCGAACTTCGGGAAATGACTGGTCAGTTGATGCAGCGTCTCATAGAACAAATCTTTGGCCATTTCCGCATTTCGAACCTTGTTCGCATGGGAAAGACCGTTTCTGCTCGGTGGTTGGGCACCCCGGACGGTAGCTAAAGCTCCGGCGTGATGCCGCAATGTATCGCTGACATCATTGAGGCTGAGGGCATGTGACAGGTGTGCGAAAATCATCGAAACCACATGGCTCCAAGGAG
>JAAYEB010000099.1 GCA_012728995.1 Fibrobacter sp.
TCCATTATATTGAGAACTGTTCCCATAATTAAAATTAAAACTTGAACTGGGGCTGTATCCGTGACTTTTCGGTGAAGATTTTCGATTTGGGTTAATATAATTGCCCCGTGATTCATCACTGCTCATTAAGATAACTCCTTTCTCCATAGCGGAGGAAATGTTTTAGATAAATAAATTTACTTGATAAAACCCTGGTGCGGGGGGCCCTGTCTGATGTATGATTCAGGTTTTTCAAACAATTATATATTCGTGGTAATAATATGACAATTTGAAACTGATATCAATATTTTATAACTGAATTAAACTAAATGCAAGCTATGTGCTGTTTATTTTTATAGATTTTATGCAGTAATCAGAAAGATAATTTAATTCAAAACAGTATGGTAGTCCTAAATCGATAACCGGCGTAAAATATAATTTCGGATTTTTTCATAATACAAACAATTCATATGTATACCATTAACCTGATGCATAAACCATGTTATCTGCCGTTTTGCATACCTTCTGGTATTTCTTTGAATAATATCAACTGCTTCCTGTTTTGTAATTTTACCCTCTTCCAGTGCAAATAACTCCCTGTAACCAAGAGTCTGCATTCCGGGAGATGATGAATTGAAACCATTTTCCCTGAGCTGCCGAAACTCTTCATACAATCCATCTGAAAACATCATCTCCACACGCCTGTTTATTCTATAGTAAAGTTCAGGCCGTTCAATATCAACTTTCACCACTATAAACTCCATATCCTCAGGAACATTATTCCTGCTGCCCGATTGCAATAAAGATGTTCCGGTTTGATAAAAGTAAGCCAAGGCCCTTATAATTCTCTGCATGTCATTTTGATGTAATTTCATGGCCGATTGCGGGTCTACTTCGCTTAATTCTTTATATAAAGCTCCACTACCCTGCTCTTTTCCCCTGTTTATCAATTGATTTTTCAGTTCAGGATCAGATTCAACATGATTACAAAAACCTTCACTAAGACTCCTGAAATAAAGCCCGGTTCCTCCACATATCAGAACCGTTTTATTTTGTCCGGCAAGTGCACGGATAATATCTGCGCTTTTTTCTGAAAACCTGTATGCAGAATACTGCTGTGATGGCAATATTTCATCAATCATCCAATGCTTTACCAGGTTTAATTGATTCCTTTTTGGTTTGGCAGTACCAATATCCATATGCCGATAAATCTGGCGGGAATCACAGGAAAGAATATCCCAATTATTTTCTGCAGCAATTTTCAGGGCAATTTCAGTTTTACCAACCGCAGTAGGACCAAGCAGAACCGGAATACGTATTCGTTTATTCTGATATTTTACGATTTTCACCCTTTATAACCTAACCTCTTGCAGTATACCGAAGTAATTGGGTATTTTCTAAACCTGAAAAATTTTTTTTCTTCTATTAACAAGAGTATTCTTCTCCTGATGAAAATTCGGTCTCTTTTTTTTACTTTTTCACTGATATTCCTGATATTTTTATCTCTTCTGGGGTTTCGTTCAGGCAAAATCCAGCAACTCAGCTTTCAACTTATTAATAAATATTTCCCAAAAAATAGTTTAGAACATCCTGAATTCTCAAAAAGAGATCTGTCTGTAGACCAGACACTCAAAAACTGTTTCGATGAACTTGAAATTACCGAATCCAATATCAAACGACAGTTTTCTCCTGAAGACTCTACAATAAGTTATGAAATTTCTGTTCCACGCGGCAAACCGATGGAGTGGGTCGTCTGGTTTCTCTTTTCACATCTGAAAAAATTCAACTATCTCATTAAAGATTGTGAATATAGTACACGAAGAAATAGTTGTCAGGTAAGTTTTACCTCAAATTCACGTACAAGGCCAATTTTACATTTCAAGATAGCACGATCACCGGTTTTCTTTAGTAAAACTGCCAGAATGGCAATCATAGTTGAAGATTTCGGATTTGAAGCAGATAACACAACCGTTAATTTTCTCTCTTTTCCTCATCCCCTTACCGTATCATTGGTCAGTAACGCAAAGCTCTCTGTGTGGACCGCCCAAATCGCCAATGAGTATAAAAAAGAGATCATAATACTGCTTCCTATGGAACCTTTACCCAAATCACATTCAACATATAAAGAATCAACCATTATGGTTCATTATCCACAAGACCAGATTGTATCCATGTTTGAGAATGCAGCAGAATCGGTTCCGAATTTTGCCGGTTTCAGTAATCTTGGAGGCAACAGGGTAATGGCCGATTCCCGCGTGATGAAACTCCTTTTTTCGCAGATCGAAAAACGACACGGATACTTTATTATCAACCCAACAACCAGAAAATCAGTTGCCAATATATTGGCACAAAAAATGCAAATACCATTCGAAAACATAGATTTCACCATTGATACAAACAGAAGCTCCGAAGAAATTCTTGAATCAATACGACACTTCATCTTAAGCGCACACAAAACGGGTAAAGTGTTGATAAAAGGCAAAGCAACAGATTCATTTATTCAAGCTCTCAATGATGCTATAACTGTGTTTAAACATAATGGAATTGAACTGGTATATGTATCAGAGATTATAAGACACCCTGAAGAAAATTAAGAAATTCGAAAAAGAAATAAGAATTTAAACAGATACTCTATTTTACGTTTTTACAGTAATTTTAAATCAAAACTCTGCCCGTCAATCGTGTTTTGGGCAGGCATGTCTTTTAGTTTGTCTTCAGATTTTTCTTTAGTTCTGTTTCGTATTTCGAGTTTAATATTTCGAATTTAAAAGAATAATCTGTGATTATAGGATACAGATAGCGAAACCCGAATTCCAACCCCGAATAAAAAGCTTACAACTCTTTTAGTGTTTCTCTTTTTTCTATTCCAAATCGGGGTCGGGACTCGGAACTCAGAGTCGGAATCGAATTCTCTATTCTCTGTTTTCATGATTTGATTCCGATCGATAAGGATAATTGCACAAACAATAATTACTTTCAATTTGCATTCGACCAAAAAACATTGTAAATTGGTTTTTAAGGAGGAAAAGAATATGGCAACATTGGGAGTTAATGTAGATCACATAGCAACTATTCGTCAGGCCAGAGCAGAGAGTGAACCGGACCCGGTTCAGGCAGCAGTTCTTGCAGAACTCGCCGGAGCTTCAGGAATAACAGCACATCTTCGTGAAGACCGCAGGCATATTCAGGACAGGGATATTTATATCCTTAAACAGGTTGTCAAAACCCATCTGAATCTTGAAATGGCACCCGTTACAGAGATGGTTAATATAGCAGTAGATGTTCTACCATATATGGTTACCCTTGTTCCGGAAAAACGTCAGGAAAAAACGACTGAAGGTGGTTTGCCTGTTCGTGAACGGGAAAAAGAACTCGCAGAAATAGTTGAAAACTTTCGAAGTCACAACATTCTGGTCAGCCTTTTTATTGATCCGGACATAAATGAAGTTAAAGCAGCAAAAAAAACCGGAGCTACACATATCGAACTTCATACAGGATATTATGCCAATTCCTCAGGAATCACAGCAATTTCTGAAGAGCTCGGGAAACTTAAAGATTGCGCAATGGCTGCGAACAAACTCGGATTACATATAAACGCAGGTCATGGTCTCAATTACAGAAATGTCGGTTCTGTTGCACAGGTCGATTATATCGAAGAGCTTAATATCGGGCACTCAATTATTGCCAGAGCAGCTCTTTCTGGCATGGAATCTGCAGTTCGTGATATGATAGCTCTGATATAGATATTCATTGCGCAGAATCAAAAAACCAACTGTCAGGATATTACAAACTTCGGCATACGATATCATCCTGACCACTGGTTAACGTGCCCGAAAACTTATAAGATCTCCTTTTAAAAAACGGGAGTTCTCCTGGTAATCAGGAGGACTTTTTTTTAAATGATGCAACCAGTATACCAGACCTTCACATTGGATTCATCGGCTGACTGATGCACTCTAACGCTTTATTATTTTAAGGTCAACACAGCTTTCCAACAACACAACGAGGACCCTTATCATCGGGCAATATAGAAGAACCTATCAAAGGCTTCAGAAAAAACATGGGACTTTTAAGCACTAAATTAATTTTTGTTAATTACCCGATTGTGGTATAAGAAGTGCTGCCGGGAAAGTTTCAAACAGGTCTCCAACAGAAAAATGGGATGTAGCAGAAGTTTTTTCCCCGGTCAAAACATTTTCCCATACTACACACTCTGTGCATGGATTTTCTAATACAGTATTCCCCCACACCTCTTTACCGGTTGGTAACTGATTCTGATCAATCGAAAAAACCATAAAACGTGGTACAATTGCAATTATCCACTTTTCTTCTTTTTTCCGTGCAAAAGCAACCAAGTTATCTCCATACTTTCCCTTTGTGTTCAATGCAATATACTGCCCGTTTTTGAACAAATCCCGGTTTTCATTGCGGACTTTCAATCCCTGGAAAGTAAGAAACATCTTTACACGCCCATCCTGCCAGTTTTCCAGCAACTCTTTTACATACTCTTTTTGCTCCTGCAACTGGATTGAACGTATCTGTTTTAAAAATATTTCTCTTTTCTTATAATCGACATCACGCCGGTTATCGGGGTCTACCAGAGAAAAATCCCATAGTTCCGTACCCTGATAAAAATCTGGTATTCCAGGAGACATGATCTTAAGCAGACATTGGGATATGGAGTTCAGGAATCCATAAAACGCGATTTTTTCCTGGAATGGTAAAAAATCAGATAAAAATTCTTTGGAAAGTTCTGGATCGAAAATTTTTTCGGCAAATAAGAGTAAGCCGGACTCATAATCAGTATCATGCTCTATCCATCCGGTATGGGCTTTTGCCTCCCGTACGGCTTTGAGCATAAACTCCTGAATTCTTTTCACAAACTCATTTTGTGAATAGTTCTGAAGCGGGAAAGCTCCGATAATTGTCTGATAAAGAAAATATTCATCATTGCGATCCGGAATCTGCGATTCACCATTAACCGCCTTACATCTTGAATTGATCTCACTCCATTTTTTTAATTTTTGTTCCCACAGTCCGGGGATTTGCGATAAAACATTCAATCGTGCCCTTGCATCCTCACCTCTTTTTGAGTCGTGTGTTGATGTTGCATTCAGGGTGCAGGGCCACTGCTCATTTCTATCATGATTGAATGCATGAAAATCAGACAGACCTATACCGAAAATTTGCGGCCACCCCCCTACCTCATTAAGGGATATCAACCGGTTGTAATCATAAAGCACAGTATCTTCAAGTCCCTTTGCCATCAAAGGTCCTGTAAACTGCTGAAACCTCATCACTACATTCAGCCATTCCTTTTTCTGATCACCCGGGATATGTGGATCGTATTTTAAAAGTAAAA
>JAAYEB010000100.1 GCA_012728995.1 Fibrobacter sp.
CCTGAAGAAATATCAGGGTTCATTGAAGACACTTTTTCAAGACTCAATGAAATTAATTCTCAGATAAATGAACATCTAAATAGTGTAAAAAATCAGAGAAATGATTTTCCTGGTACTGTAAAACATATTATCACTGATTCACAAATAAACAGCCTTTACCGAAACATACATACAATTAAAGGTAATGCTGGATCCTATGGCTTTGATATGCTTTCGCATTACACACATTTAGCCGAAGATAAACTTGAAGAACTTAAGGAGCCCGTAACTACCCGCCGTACCGACATCCTTTCTTCATTAAAATGTATGATAGACAAATCATACATGGAATTGGATTACATTAAAGAACAAATGATGTTTGTACTTGGTAAAGATGATGAGATTTCTGTAAGGATTCCTGTAAATCGCATCATGAGAATCCAGAATATTTGCCAAAATATGGAAAAAGAACAATCCCGACAAAATATTGACAACCTTATTCAAGAATGTATAATATTATCATGGAAACCGCTTAAAACGCTAATAAGAAAATATCAGAAAACAGCTTTTAAAATAGCACGTAAAACGCACAAAAAAATTGATTTCATAATAAATGATGAACAAAAGCTTTTTGCACCAGATGAATTTATTGACATTGATGATATATTGATACATCTCATTCGGAATGCTGTTGACCATGGCATTGAAAGCCCCGATGTAAGGGAAGAACATGGAAAAGGCATCGGGCGTATCAAATTTGAATACAAAAAAACGCAAGGCTTAAGAGAAATTGTCATTTCAGACGATGGCAGAGGCATAGACATTGATAAACTGGTGGATTGTTGCATAGA
Organism: Fibrobacter sp.; assembly: GCA_012728995.1. GTDB lineage: Bacteria > Fibrobacterota > Chitinivibrionia > Chitinivibrionales > Chitinispirillaceae > JAAYEB01. Next base: position 831 of record JAAYEB010000100.1, read on the forward strand.
AAAAGGTTTAATAGATACTTCAGAAGCACTTCTCCTTGATGATTCTGAAAAGGTAAATCTGATTTTTAAATCGGGATCTTCAACCAGCACCAGCAAAATTACTGATATTTCCGGTAGAGGAATCGGTATGAATGCCGTAATAACCAAAATAAATAAACTCGGGGGCAAAATTTCTGTTAATACTGAAACAGGGAAAGGTACAAGTTTTATGATTCAAATTCCTGATAATATTAAAAACTCAGGCTGATTTAAATTTTTTATTTATCTGGTATATTCTTTTCCTCGTGCCATCAAAACTATTGATATCTGTTCAGAAGAGGGTAAATACATATTTTATTAAATCAACCCTACATATAATATGCCTTATTAATATATGAGTTTAGGAAAAAGGCTTTTTGTATGTCCTGATAGAAAGGCTTTTTGTATGTCCTGCACTAAAAATTTACTGTTACCTGAATTAAATTCTGTTTTTTCCAAAACGGCTGTAAGATGTGTTAACGATTTTCTTGGCAAACCCGCCGCCATTCATGAAAATTGGTGTGTAGTTGACCGGCTTGTGACACATTATGATTACATACTTACAATGGGTGGAGCAAGCCAGAACTTTCAATCTATTCTTGCGATTGGAGTCAGTAAAGATTTTTCTGAAATATTTGGAGTAATGGACAAAAGTGAATTCGTAGATATCCTGGGCGAATTTGCAAACACTTACTGGGCATTACTTATGGATGACCATGTTTTTACAAAACATTTCGGCATATTAAACCAATCCATTCCTGTGGTCTACTCAAATGGAACACCCTTTTTACCGTTTATTTCAGGTGTTCAGGGAAAAGTATACATTGAAAATGAATTTATATTTCTTGGGTATGCTATCCAAAAAGTTATAAATTGTTCTCTATAAGAATAATTTATGATATAATCATAAATTGGAGGATTAAAATGTCAAATACAGTAATCGTAATTGATGATTCAATTTTTTTGATTAAACAGATTGTAGATTTTTTTGAAAAACAGTTGAATTTTCAGGTTGTGGCCACAGGAAATGATGGTAATGATGCGGTTGAATTATACAAGAAATATAAACCAGACCTTATCACTCTTGACATAACAATGCCAAATAAAGATGGAATAGAAGCCCTGAGAGAAATTCTTTCTACAGACCCCGATGCAAAAGTCCTGATGATTTCGGCTGTACGGGGGAGTGCAATGCTCGAGTGTATGGATGAAGGTGCAAAGGGATATGTTGAAAAACCTTTAAAATTCAATGATTCTGAATTTGTAAAAGATTTCAAAGAAAGCATAAAAGATATATTCTGCAATTAAAGGATTTTTGCCTGCTGTTTTTCATGAAAAGAATAGTAAAAAAACTTGTTTATCCTGGATTGATTTTTATAATATGTAATTCAGTTATTCTGAGTGCAGAAGAAAACTTATATGTTTTCTACCCTTCTACATACAGACCCCAAATTATACAAGACAAATTACAGAATGAAATGAAAGGAATCAGGGTCACGGTATTTGGACGATATGTAGATTTTATATCTAAAGTTCAATCCGATTCACCTGATGCTGTTATTACAAAAACCCGATTGATTGAAAAACAATTGTTAAACTATTCTGTTATCAAAAATGGGGTACGATCCGGTACAAAAAAGGAATCTTTCATTTTATTATCCATTGACTCTTCTATTAACACCGGTTCAATCAATCAAAAATCCACTATCGGTGTAATTGACTTTTTTGGACGTAGCGAAACCGGCAATTTTGTGGCTGATTTATTATCCGGTAAACCTAAAATTAAACGGGTCAATAAAATTGAGGATCTTCTTCCGTTATTGTCATTTAATCTCGTATGCTGTATCCTGATAGAAAAAACCAATCTGGATTATTTTCAAAATACTTCAACTATCAAATTCTCAATTACCCCTCTTAAGTTTTCAGATGAGGGGATTATCGCTCTTGCACAAAAAAAGGGAATATCAATACAAAAAATTAACAACTTTACAAAACAATCGCGTGACCTCATAAAATCTTTTTTTCATGTAGACAAGTTCGAATAGTTTACCCGGGTCATTGCAGCCACAAAGAGGATCATCAATTTAATTATGGACATTAAATCCTATTTTCAGGTAACATGGAAATGTATTCGTAGATTTATATATTAAGGTAAACTGATAACAATCTGATTACGTCCTCTGGTTTTTGCCTTATACAAAGCAGCATCTACTCTACTTAACAATATTTCAGGTGAATCGTTTTTTTGAAATTGTGCGATTCCCATACTTAATGTTATATTCAAATCTGAATCTGCTTTGATATACTTGTTTAATTTGAACTTTGTAATTGCTTTTTTAATACGTTCAGCAGCTTGCTTTGCTTCTTCAAGATTTGTCTCTGGTAATATCAAAATTATCTCATCACCACCATATCGACACGGAATATCTTCCGTTCTAATCGTGTCTTTTATAATTTTCGAAACTGCAATTAGAACAAGATCTCCCACTTGATGTCCATAATTGTCATTAAAGGATTTGAAAAAATCGATATCAATAAACAAGACACTGATATCGTGTTTTGATTCCTTATAAGAATACAGTTTTTTACTATAAATTTCATCAAAATACAGCCTGTTATATAAAGATGTTAATCCATCAATATATAATTGTTTACTTTTTACAGTCAGGTCTTCAGTTATACTTTTAAGTTTTTTTGCAATTTTGAGGTTAACCATATTTAACGATACTACACATTTTATACTACCTGGTTCACCTTCAATGAAAATTGAACCTGATGCTACTTTTGGAAAGTAAGTATTCCCGAAAGTTACAATTGCGTTTGAATAACTTAAATCGCCGAAATCAGTTTCCAACTGAACTAAAAGTTGCCCAATTGCAATATTCATGATTTCTTTTATAGCATCTGCAGTATCAGGTCTGAAATCAGAAATTTCCTGTTTTGAAAGATTACTATTAACACCTATTAATCTTAATGCAACTTTTTCATCAAGAATCAAAATACATGTACCCTGAACCGTACCTGCAAATGGTAAAAATACAACCATACCCTTTTCAAACGAAATTGCTTTTTCTTCAATGGTATTTTCTTTTACTTTAAACTCTATTCCGGTCATGTCTTCAATTGTTCTGCTTACCTTTTTGGCAAATTGAAGAACATACCTGTTAATCCCATGCTCAACAGTACACATATCAAGCATCCTCTTACAGAATCTAACCTTAATCTGAACTGGAATGTTCATGGGTAATGAACTGGTATCCAATTCCTGTAATTTAAACTATTAAATTCCAACAACAAATGACAAGTTTCTCTGTTTTTTTTCTTTTTTTATCAACATACAATGATCCAGGTTTTTAAAATTTTAGCCTGTTTATTGATATTCATATATTTTATTCCCTTTGGAGATATTTATCCGATTTCTTCACGTATTAATATTAAACTGAACTCATTATCTGAATCGATTTATATTTCTGAAAAAAGCTAATCACTAAAAAACAATCTATCTTAAATTAAAAGTTTTTTTACAGCAACGGATAAGAATATGGAAAAAAAACAGACAGTAGTTATTCTTGGCGCAAGTAAAAATCCCGCCCGTTATTCATTTCAAGCTCTTTTATTATTAAAGAACAAAGGACATAGAATAATACCAGTTAACCCGATTCTTGATATTATTGAAGGTATTCCGGTAGTCCATTCCATTTCAGAAATAAATGAGAAAATTGATACACTTACATTGTACGTGAATTCTGGGAGATCTGAATCTCTTTCAGACCAAATTTATGAATTAAAACCAGACAGGGTGATTTTTAATCCGGGAACTGAATCTGAAAAGCTTAAAATTGAACTCGAAAAAAGAAATATTACTTGTATTGAAGCATGTACTCTTGTTTTATTAAAAACAGGAATGTTTTAATTTTAATCAAGAATTCATTGGGCCAGAATTGATCCATTACTGTTTCGATTGAATTTTGTGCATTATCGGCAATTCATCAGAATAAATTCATTGATAAACTTATTTTTCATTAACCAGAATAAATGTGACTTTGTCTGATTGGGTAAATGATAATGCACGCAAATAATGAGACACTTTACGAGCAGAGATAAGATGAAAAAAATGTTTCAGAAAACCGTAACCTTTGCATTTAACTGTTTTAAACCTGTTTCTCTGAAGTAACTTTTGCAAACCGGGTTTTGTAAAATTATAAGGATGACCTCGATCGATTTTGAATATTTCCAGAAATCTTGCAAATATAATTCCCCATTGTGTATGCGTAAAGTTTCTAAGGTATATAAATCCATTTGGGACAAGAACTCTACCTGCTTCCTGGAAAAACATATCAATGTCTTCACAATGATCAAGAATGTTATCTATTATTAAAAAATCGAAACAATTATCAATAAAAGGTAAATATTCTCCCTGCGCAGAAGAATATTTTACCTGAGGATCTCGATATTCTTTGCAAGCTTTTTGTGCACAATAAAATCTTTCAAGTGGATCAACAGCAAATCTTTTTTGGGAATTCAGGTGAGTTAAAATTCCGGCCGGTCCTGAACCAATTTCCAGTATCCTGGTTTCCTGTGTTAGCTCAAAAATATTGTCTAATTCTTTGATAAGTTCTTCTGAAAATTTCCGAAAATAGTCAAATTTCAGATAAGTAATCTGTTTTCTCCACCAGGCGGTTTCGCTATTTTGAGCCAGTTTCCATCTTTTCTTTTTTTTATCCATATTTTTAAACTGTTTTTAAATACTCAATCTGATTCTACAACAATATCCAATTTTCATGATTTTTGAATCATTGAAACATTAATCAAATAATCAAAATCTGTTTTCATCAAGTATTGTGAAGATTTTTGCTTAAAAACCTTTTAAAGTGATTTGTATACCAAAAGTACTTGATGCCTTTACTGGTTACAATCTTTTGTACCAAGGTCTGAATTTATAAATTTTCCATAAATCCTTTATCTGTTTTTAATGTAATTCCGGATCTAAAAGAGCCAAATCTGAAGATTGGTTGATCATCCTTTTACAGCAGCTCTACTGAAGAAATGAATTCAAGGCTGTAAAATCATTCCAGTCTTGAGATACTGCCAGGCAGATAAAAAACCTTGATATTAATGTCTGCGAAAAAGACTCACGAAAAAAGAAATCGTTACTGTTTTTGAAAGAATTATAATTTTTGATTACTTGGATTTTTAACTAAAAATGCGTATTTTATATTCTTTATATTACCTGAATAAAGACAAATAAATTGAATAATAAAGTAACTTCGTGAGCAAAAAACCGAACCGTTTACTACGAAACGGTTTTAACAGAACAGGTTTCCGGCCTCTGTAAAAATCATCAATTTGCCAGGAATCAGTCATAAGCAATACAGAATTCTTAATAGGGTATTGCTAAAATAGGCCAATGGCGTTCATGAAAAGACTCTTGTAAAGGAATCGTTATATTAAGGTATTAAACCTATAATCAATAAATATGAATTTTCAGTTTTAATCATTAACTAAATACGCAAAGGATTATTTATGCCTGAAACAATATCTCCTCTACAAAATGCCAGAAAAAGCTATAAACCGAAACTTCCAAAAGTTCTTGCTGAATATGGCAGTGCTGTTAAAGCTAATACCGGTGATCCAACACAATCAGTTTCTGATCAAAATGAGATCAAGAGTCTTTTTGGAAATACTTACGGACTTCCGATAGTCACTTTTGAAAGACCGGAAGAAAAAAGCGGTAATATTAAAGCTGGTGTTATTCTCTCCGGGGGCCAGGCTCCTGGAGGTCACAATGTCATAGCCGGACTTTATGATGGTTTGAAAAGACTAAATTCTGCCAATGAGTTATATGGTTTCCTTGGTGGACCAAGTGGACTTATAGATAACAAGTTTATAAAATTCGACGATTCAACAATTGATGATTTTCGTAATACAGGCGGGTTTGACATTATTGGTTCCGGAAGAACCAAACTTGAAAAGGAAGATCAGTTTGATAAAGTCATCGTGAATCTTAAAGCATCGGGAATTACAGCACTGGTCATTATTGGTGGAGATGATTCCAACACAAATGCATGTATGCTTGCAGAATACTGCATTAAAAAGAACAGTGGTATTCAGGTTATTGGCTGTCCAAAAACTATTGATGGTGACTTGAAGAATGAATGGATTGAAGCATCATTTGGTTTTGATACTGCAACAAAACTTTATTCTGAACTAATAGGAAATATTCAACGTGATGCTAATTCTGCAAAAAAGTATTGGCATTTCATCAAACTGATGGGAAGAAGTGCTTCACATATAGCACTTGAATGTGCTTTAAAAACTCATCCCAATATTGCAATTATATCTGAAGAAGTAGCAGAAAAGAAGAAAACTTTGCGGGAAATTGTTTCTGAAATTGCAGTTATTGTCAAGAATCGCGCTGATGCCGGGAAAAATTTCGGTATAGCTTTGATACCTGAAGGGCTTATTGAATTTATTCCCGAAATGAAAAAAATGATCAATGAGCTTAACGATCTTATTGCTTCAAACACATCATATTTTGAATCTCTTAGTGATGACGACAAGCTTCAGTATGTTAATAGTAAACTTTCTGCTGAATCGTCACAGGCTTTTTCCAGCATGCCTCAAACTATTCAGTTTCAACTTCTAATGGATAGAGATCCCCATGGCAATGTTCAGGTTTCACGAATTGAAACAGAAAAACTTCTTTTTGATATGGTTGGCGATCTTCTTCGTGAATGGAAAGCTGAGGGCAAATTCAAGGGTAATTTTTCACCATTAAATCATTTTTTTGGATATGAGGGAAGATGCGCTGCACCTTCAAATTTTGATGCTGATTATTGTTACAGTCTGGGATTCACTGCAGCAGCTTTGGTTGGTTCCGGAAAAACCGGTTATCTCTCTTCTGTACGAAATCTAACTAAGCCGTCAGATCAATGGATTGCTGGCGGAATCCCACTTACGATGATGATGAACCTGGAAAGACGTCATGGGAAAGACAAACCGGTTATCAAAAAAGCTCTCGTGGAACTTGATGGTAAACCTTTTCAGAATTTTTCTGAAAACAGAGAAAATTGGGCCTACAATGATGATTATCAGTACCCGGGTCCGATTCAGTATTTCGGCCCGTCAGAAGTATGCGATCTAACTACAGTTACATTACAACTTGAGCATCAATAATTAATGTCTTGATACAGATATAAACATGTTTTTCTCGCCGGATTTTTAATCCGGCTTTTTTTTTAAGAACTTTCATTGTCTTGCAAATGATTTCCGAAAATTCTCCTGCTTTTAGTTGTATGATGAACGAAACTGCATAAGAAGCAATCTCTTTCCTTGCAATGAAGGGTTGGCATTATTGTTGCGGTAATTAATTTCGTTCTCTCTGCCTGAAAATGAGAGGAGGAAATAATGGCAAATGATATAGATTTAAATACAGCAGATTATGAACAATTATTGCACTTGGGCCCACTTGGTGATAGAAGAGCTCATCAAATAATGGAAAATCGTCCGTTCAAAAACTGGGAAGACATAAAAGCTATTCCAGGTTTTACAGAAAATACAGTTCATCTATTAAAGGAAGCCCATGCAACTATACATTCTAATAAATAAAATTTGATGTGTATAAGAAAACAGGAGGGTTTTACCCTCCTTTGATTCTTTTGTATTTTTTATTGTTTTAAATAATCATACTTGTTTTAATTTCTTTTTGATTATAATTAATTGCCTTAAATTGCAATCTGTTTTAAAGAAACTTTCAATGGCAGAAATTATTTTAAACCAGAATACAAAACCATTGCCAGTTAGTGCATGGTGCGTTGGGTATATTTGAGCCTATAGGAAAATGTTTTATTTTGCTGAACCCAATGCGTCCAAAACGTGGCTTATAAAATCATTATATAAATACAATCCTCATTATATAACAAAATATAACAAAAACAGTTATAATTATGCCGCTTTCCTGGATAGCACTAAATTCGATCAAAGGACTTGGTCCTGTTAAAATCAAACAACTTTTAGACAAGTTTGGCAGCCCTGATAATATTTTTAAGGAATCAATTCAAAATCTTAGATTGCTTATACCAGAATCATGTGCTATACAAATTAACAAATCTGAAATTTTCAATTATGCGGAAAAACAACTTTATCTTGCAAATAAATCTGGTTTTAATATTCTTACAATTTCCGACAAAAATTATCCGTTCTATTTAAAGCAAATTTTTGCACCTCCCGTTATTTTATATACAAAAGGTAAAATCTCAGTTTTTTCTAATCACGCGGTGTCTGTTGTAGGAACCAGAAATCCCACACAATATGGCAAATATGTTACCAAACAAATATGTAAAGATTTACTGGGACAGAATTTAATAATTGTCAGTGGTCTTGCACGGGGAATAGATACTATTGCTCATGAAACCTGTGTTCAAAATAACAGAGCAACAATAGCAGTATTAGGAAGTGGTATAGACAAAATATACCCTCAATCCAATCTTGGATTGGCCGAAAAAATCACAGAAAAAGGAATGATTTTATCGGAATTTCCTTTGGGAATTCCTCCTGAAGCTTTTAATTTTCCTCGTCGTAACAGAATAATAAGTGGTTTATCTGCAGGTGTTGTTGTGGTCGAAGCAGGAAAGAAGAGTGGTAGTCTTATCACTGCGCATTATGCACTTCAGCAGGGGCGGGAAGTTTTTTCTGTACCAGGCCCAATAACATCACCTTTAAGTGTTGGAACTTTTAATTTATTACGGGATGGGGCAATACCGGCCCGAAGTGGATTAGAAATTGCAGAAAATCTGAAATTTGTAAGTAACACCAGTAATTTATCTACTTGTTGTTTACGATTACCAAAAGATCTTTTAAATGATCAGGAAAAACTGGTTTTACAACAACTTTCAGATATGCCAAATCGTATTGATGAAATATCTGAAAAAACGAATATATTAATTAGTGACCTGTTTTCCATTTTACTAAATCTGGAATTAAAGGGGTTCATTAAACAAATAAGCGGTCAACAGTACATCTCTTTAACTAGTGAATACCAATGAAAATTAATCGTTACAGTTTACGATATTTATTTTTATTAATTGTTGCAATCCTCCTTTTTTCATTAATAGGTGACCATGGATTTATAACACTTTATAAGAGTAATAAACAGATTAAAAATTTAAAAACTGAAATTGAATATTCTCAAAATATTATTGATTCTCTTAAAACTGAAATTGATCGCCTTAAACATGATACTTCATTTATTGAGAAAATTGCACGTGAAAAATATGGTATGGCAAAAGAAAATGAGAAAATTATCAAATTTGTTGAGGAGTCAGAATAAATGGCCGGGTTTCTTTTTAAAAAATTTTTAAAACAGATTCGAACAAATATTATTACAGGAACATTTTTAATTATTCCATTATTTGTTACTGTTATTATTATGGTAAAACTGTTCCAGTGGGTTGATTCCGCTCTTCCTGGAATTTTAGGAGCAGACTGGGCTCCTGGAATTGGAATTTTAATAACACTTATAATTGCTTATTTTGGTGGATTAGCTGCAAAAAATTATTTCGGGAAGAAATTTATTGATACTGGAAATGCAATTATTTCAAATATACCCTTTCTCAATAAAATATATCTGACAATTCAACAAATAGTTGATGCTGTTTCTTTGAACAAAAAACGGCTTTTTGAACGCGCTGTTCTGATAGAATTTCCAAAAACCGATTCTTATTGTATTGGTTTTGTAACCAGTGAAATTAATACCGTTTTTTCACTTAAAACAGGACAAAAATTGGTTGCTGTTTTTATTCCAACAACACCTAACCCTACTTCAGGATATTTATTGTATTATCCCGAATCGGATATCATTGATCTAAATATACCTGTTGAAGCTGCAATTAAGCTGGTAATGTCGGGAGGTATACTTAATTCAGATCATTCACCAAAAGGCAAACCGATGTCCTCTAAAAACTGGAGCTGGATCAGAATGTTTAACAAA
>JAAYEB010000101.1 GCA_012728995.1 Fibrobacter sp.
AAGCAGGAAATCACAAATCTTTCAAAAAGCCAGACAAAGAAAAATACAATTAAAAATATTTTAATTCATTATCAGTTGAATCAGTTTTTTAAGGGAGTTTCGATACCGAAATGCACCAAAAAATTAAAGAGTAATGGATATCGGTCGGTTTTGAACTATTTTTGACAAAGCGGTCCGGTACAGGTTTTAAACGGAATTGAAGAGAGTTGTATTGAAATTCTGCTTGCAGATAAAATAAATTTATATCAGAAACAGGATGAAAGGAATGTGTATGGCAGAGTCGGTTGCAAAACAGTTGTTTCCTAAATTGTTCTTAAAAGTCGAAAAGAGTCGTTCAACAGCTCAATCTCGTCCTCTGATTATGGCAGAAATAAATACTTTGTTATCAATGCGTTTTAGCAATAAACCGGTTTTCGAATCAATAGAACAGTTTTATTCTCAGGAGTACAAAACAGCCCGGGAGTCGGGTGTGAGTTCCATTGAACTGGAGAAAATTGTGAAGTTTCGTCCTGCTACTTCAGCTGAAGCAAATTTACTATACAATGATATTCATTTTCGTGAAGAAAAAGCATCGTGAGTGTCGGACCTCAAAAGATTGTCAACAGATAAAGACTTTACATTGCGTCTCGTTCGTGGGAAAAAATGCGGTCTTATCCTCAATAAAATCTTTATTTATTTGAATAAATACGCAATGTAAAGTCTTTATCTGTCAAAGTTCATAATTGCATCAAATGCTCTCTTGGGTTTAAGATGCTTGTCGAATAAAAGTGGATGATCCGGTCTTCCTGAAGGGAATTCAGACAGCCATGTATTGTCATCCGCAATACCCCAGAATGTCACGTTCTGTATCTTGCCGGCATTTCTGCGGAACATATCGAAAAAATCCTTATACCGGGCAGCCAGTCTGTTTTGATAATCTTCATTCAGATCATATCCCATGTACCATCGCGATTGATCGTCAGAAGTATAATCCCTTGTATAAATAGAAATGTCCAGTTCGGTAATGTGCACATCCAGACCCAGAGCCGCATACACCTTTATTTCTTTTTCGAGATTATCTACTGTTTGATATGCCGACTGATTGCTCAATTTTTCTTTTGCCGGACTTATATTCAGATGACATTGCAAACCCACTCCGTCAATGAGTTCCTGCTCCTTCAGTTTTTTAACAAACGAAATAATGAATTCACGTTTCCCGTCCAGATAGTTCCAGAAATCATTGTAAAAAAGTTTCGCATCCGGATCGGCTTCCCGCGCAGCCTTGAACGCTTCAAGAATATGATCCTCTCCAGCAATCTGATACAACTTACTATTGCGGTATCCCCAGCGTGCCAAAGTCCCCAGATCCTCTCCAACATCCTGATTGTTTGCATCATACCCGACAACCGCCTCGTTGACTACATCCCATGCGTAAACCCGATCCTTGAATTCCTGCATTACTCTTGTTACATGCGTTCTGATCCGTTCAAGTATTAACTGTTTTGATGCCTGCCCACCGTATGGACTTTGAAATACCCAGTCTGGAGTTTGATCAAACCAGACAAGTACATGTCCGCGAACGAGCATTCCGTTGCTTCTTGCTGCATTTACCATTGCATTGGCCTGACCGAATTGAAAATTCCCTTCAGAAGGCTGCAGTGCGGTCCATTTCATTTCGTTTTCGCATACAGCGGCATTAAAATGCTCTTTCCAAAGCGCAGCATGAGAATCTCTGTATGAATTGCCATCAATAGCAGCTCCGATGTGAAAGTAATTCCTGTACTTTTTATGGAGTGATGTCTCGTGGACAGTGTCTTCTGGAATGCTGTCCTGGAGTGTTATTGAAAGGTTTTCAATTTTATATGATGATATATCGACCAGTTTGGTATAAAATCCTTTTTTAGTAACTTTAAGTTGATCCATTGCATCCTGGCTGTGGGTGCTTTTGTGCAACGCATCTGACAAAAGGGCACTTGATTCATCTCTACAAAGAAAAATCCTTTCCGAGGTAACCATAAGTTTACGTGTAATTGAAACCGTAACTGATGATAATTTAATAAGGTACAGTCCGTTTGAAAGCTTCGGAAGATCAATCGTAATTGATTCGGATACGTTTTTGGGGAGTAAGTGTCTGAGTATACACCTTCCTGTTACAGTAAATAGTATTACATTTGAGGTTGAGTTTTTATCTGGAATCGAAAAATGGAGTTTGTTTCCGCGAAGAAGTATCAGACTGTTTTTATTTCATTACCATCCCATAGGATTTCAAAAAAGTTGACATAAAGGCTAACACCATGACATGTTAATGTTGTAACACATTTAACAAAGGAGTCATGGTGAAGCCAACTAAGCATAAATTTACATTATTGA
>JAAYEB010000102.1 GCA_012728995.1 Fibrobacter sp.
CCAACAGGTACGGTTGATAACCTTACACCTGTATTTTCCTGGAGTGCAAATGCCGGAGTTCCTTATTACCATGTAATTCTATCGGATGAAGCGATAAAAATCGATAATACAGACAGCAGTAAAATTGATCTGAGCGGATTAAGTATAGTGTGGCAGGCGATTACACCTGATAACAGGATTACCTATGGTGCTCCGGATCCTTCAGGAATAATCACTGCCGATCCGCCGCCTTTATCACCGGGACAGCAATATACATGGGTAGTGTTGAATAATTTTGGAAATCACCCAGCTTTCTCTTCAATGAAACTTGGTTCAATCGGTGAATTCAGTATTGATGGTATTCCTCTGAAAAAACCTGAGTGCAGATATCCTGTAAATGAAAACCTGAATTCAATAAGGGATTCAGTAATTACTTTTACATGGGATAATCTTGACTCTGAAGCTAATACATACAAGATTTATGTTTATGCAGGTTCGGATTATGAAGGTATCGGTGCCCAGATTATAGTGTGGCAGACAGAGGTGATGGCAACTGAGAATTCTGAAACCATGAGACTGGATGTCAATGCCAGTTCGATATTAACAACCAATAAATACAACTGGCGTGTTGTTGCTGTTGATAAAAAAGGTGCCGGTACTGCAGGGGATACTGCAGGATTTCATTATGAAGTACCTTCAGGAAAAATTAAAGTCCATACACGTGAGATAGTTTCAATAAACGATTCAACATTTGATACTGTAAAGGTGGGTCTGGCAGAAATAAAAGTTCAGGTGCTGGATGGTTCCATGGAAAATCCGTTGTTTTTCTATACAGATACATCCGGTAATTTATCCAGGGAACGTCCGGTTGGAACTTATCGTATAACTTCTGTAATAGACGGGTTTGAAGAACAGTCGCGTACTGTAATAGTCCAGAAAGATAAGACAAACGAAATCACATTCTATCTTCAAAGACCCAAGGCATCCATTTATGGTAAGGTTGTAGATCAATCCGGAAAAGGAATAAACAGGGCAAATGTCACTGGAAACTCGGATCAGAATGATTCAGTATTTACAAAAACAGATGGGTCAGGAAATTTTGTACTGAATTGTTCGGAAGCTGACTGGCTGATAAATATTTCTGTTAACGGCTATAAAACTTTTTTATCACCGAAAATCAAACTGATATCCGGCCAAAATTACAACTATGGTACTGTAAGACTGGAAAAAAATCCGTTTACATTATCGGGAACTGTAAAGAATCCTGATGGACAGGGTATATTGGGTGCAAGTATTAAAATATTCAATGGTGAAATTATGGTTGATGAAATAGAGTCAACACCACAAAGCGGAATGTTTTCCTTTTCTCTTGCATCGGGAAATTATACGCTCAAAGCACAGAAAGCAGGCTTCAGCTTTTACACCGGCACGATAGATATAATAACATCAATGCAGCATAATATAACCATGACACCAGGAGCCTCACTGGTCAAAGGCAGTGTTTACGGGAAATCCTGGTCTGGAGAGAAATTCGTATACGCTCCAATTACAAATGCAAATGTTGAGTTTATAAATATAAGCACAAATGATACGTTCACAGTAAATACAGATGCCGTTTACGGAGATTATAAAATAAGTCTCCCGGGAGATGAAAAATTCCTGGCAGTCAGCCATGCTCAAGGATTTGTTAACAATTCTAGACCATGCACATTATCAACAAAATCTAAAACCAATATCAGTTTCATTGACACCTTACACAGGATGGCGATGATCGGAGGAACGGTTGTCAATAAGGAAAGCGGATCGCCTGCAGGTAACACTAAAGTTACTCTGCTTAAAATACCGGACAACCAGACAGTTGCTTCCGGATTATCTGCTCCCAATGGTTACTTTGAAATAAACGGTGTTCCTGATGGTGTATTTGTTTTAAAGGCGGGTAAAGATGGATATGTCCTGGACAGTCTTGAATTTGATACTGTTAAAGTAAATGAGGGCAGACCAGACCGGGAAAGTATTTCAGTTTTCATGAAACCTGGTGATAAATCAATAGTCGGCATTCTGGATAACGAAAAGTTGAAGGCTTTTTTAAAGATAAGGGAACCTTTTATAAAAGAGATCCCGATTGGTGATACTCTAAGGAATGCAGGAAGTGGAAGATACGTGATATCTGCAGATGCAGTAACTGATTCAATTGTAGATCTTGCAGAGCACACCTTTATAATAGAAGATTCGGAAACCGTTCATGAAGTAGTCATATCCCTGCCTGTAGTACATAATTGCAAGGATACGCTTGTTCCTAAAAATGGTGAGGTAGAAGTTGAATTACGATCCGGTTCAGAATGTGATTCTGCTGTAATCTACTATAAAAACAGTGATGGTGTAACATACAGGTCTGTAAAAATCAAAGAAAGCAAAAAGGAGTATCTTTTCAGTATTACTCCACCCAAAGACGGTAGTTTGATGCACTATTATTTCAAGGTATACATAGGATCTGATGTATATGGTCATGAAAAAGAGGTTTACAAGACATACGTTGTTCCCGACAGAAGCATGCTTACACATATCGAAATACAGCCGGTTTCAAATGATACACTGACATTACCTTCATCATATCAGGCAAAATTTTCGTTCAGGGGATATTACAGCTCTTCTTTTATCATGGATTCAACCATAAAAGGAGAGGATATCATCTGGAAAATGGCAAATGCACAGGGATGCAGGCTTGCAGAAGAAAAGGGGCTTGACATTGTTGTAAAAACAGGTAAAAAACGGACAACAGAACCCGTGATCCTTACGGCAGTAATTGATACATCAAAAATAAGGGTAAAAGGAAATCTCAATAGTGTCTCTGTTCCGTTTAAAGTTTCAGGTTCAGAATTAAAACATATATATGTAAAGAGAATTGACGCGGGAAGCCCCAATCCGCTGATTGCTTCATCATCAGAAAAGGCGGAATTTATGGCCGAGGGCGAAGACATGAACGGAAACAGAATATCGATCTTTCCGAAATGGTCTGTCAAGCCGCCATCAGCCGGAGAAATATCTTCACAAGGCATATTTTATCCTGATGAAAATTTCGCAGGAAATGTAAGGATATTTGCACAAAATGAAAACATAATCGGAGAGTACAATAATGATGGAAAAGGTTTGATTGTTCAATATATGATTCGTTACAGCATGAAAGAGCAGACAGTGTCAAATGGTCGTGAGTGCAGTATAACTTTTCCTGTTCATTCTGTAAAGAACAATGAATATGGAATACTGAGTATTTCAACTGAATCAATGAAAAACAGAGTAAGGCAGGGAATTGGTAATTTCAAAGTAATTGATTCGGTTGTAGTTGATATTGAAGAAATGAATGGTATCAGGTTCAGTTCGGGAAGTGACAGCGTACGTCTTTATATGAATATTCCGGAACATTTACAGAGAAGTGCACGTAGTGGAGCAAGAAAGATGTATATCGCATGCTGGGATGAAGACAGCCTGAAGTGGGATATTCAAAAAAACTCAGTTATATCGGATGACGGTAAAGCAATACATGCGGGATTAACTCATTTTTCAAGGTATGCGATTGTTTCTGAGCAGGTGAATAGTTCCTTTTTAAAAGTATCGCCAAATCCTTTTTCTCCTTTTGTAAGGCCAAAACAACCAGAAAATACAAACTATGGAACCTGTATTGAATTTCAGATTGAGTCTTCCAGTCCGAGACTTCACGAAATTCTATTGCGCATATATAACATTACAGGTGATATTGTCTGGTCGCTTAGCATCCAGAATGCAGAAACAGTACCTTATGCAGTCTGGTGGGATGGCAGAACAAACAGCAGAGAAAATACTCTTATAAAGCCGGGAAATGAGATAGTTTTGCCTCAAGGAAAAAAGATGTGCAGAAATGGACGATATTTTATTGTACTGACTGCTAAAGATACAAATGGAAAACAAAGACAAATGATGAAACAGATTGTTTTGATGAAGTAACAGTTGAAAGTTCTGATATTGAAAAAAGAAATAAAGTGGAGGATTTTGTGAAGGTTTTATTGATAAGCGTAATAGCAATCGCATTATTCAATGTACCGCTTGAGGGAAAAGAAAAAAGTCGTGAAAGCAGAATGCGGATAGGAATACTTGATTTACATACTTATGGTGAAGCAGGGAAAAATAATCGTGAAATATCGGAATTGACAGGAAAATATTTAACCAGGACAGGGTTGTATGAGACATACAATCAGGAGAAATTGAATGAAATAATCAACAAAACCGGCAACAGAATGCCGGAAAGCATAAAGGATCCCAGAACGGTTCTCGGTATCGGTAAAATTGCCGGGATGGATAGAATGCTTTATGGATATATTGAAATCAACAAAAATGTTTGTGGTATTCAAATGACATTGATTGATGTTATTCGAAGGCGTACCATAGAGGAAGTGAGTCTTAAAGGAGATAAACTGGATGATATTATAAGGGAAGCTGTTGCATACCTGCATGGCAACCGGACAGAAGAATCGAAAATTCAAGCGTATTATGGACCGCAGGTGCACAATGAAAAGCAGTTTCTTTTAACTTCCGCAGGTTTCATAGGGGCTGGATTATTGACAGGTATTATAAATTATGGTGTTGAAAAAAGTAATGTGCATAAAATGTATGCAAGGTATTCATCGGAACCGCTCTCCGGTATGGCTGCTTCTGCAGATAATATACCATTGTTTGCAAGGCCGGCTGCTTTGGCAAATGCATATGTTGCAATATCAGATGATGCATATGGAGTGTTGTATAATCCTGCCGGTATGTCGTGGATCTATGGTCAGGAAGCGTCTGTTGGATACCAGTACAGGTTTGGAATCAATAACATTGCAGCTTCTTATGTTAACAAAGCAACGCGTGATATGGGTTTCGGTCATTTATTCCTGTATAGTGCAGACAAGCAAAATATCTTAACGGAGATGTACTTTGTTTCTGCTGTTTCTTA
>JAAYEB010000103.1 GCA_012728995.1 Fibrobacter sp.
CTTCCTTACACAGACACGTTTTTACCGATATAGTAGCTGCACAGAATAGCGATAGAATTTTAATTGACACCACAATAACCCGAAAAGCTTCTTTAGTTGATTTTAACTGGAACTACTGGCGAAGAAACTATGACACGCTTTATCTCAGCCTGGGAATAGAATATGTTCCGGGAAACAATTATGAACGTTTTGGCGTTTTCCCGGCTCCCGCACCTAAATTACAATTGTCTATGAGTAAACATTCCTTCCCTCCGGTTAAACCCGACTTATTTGAGGGAATTGATGATAATTCCGAGGTTCTTTTTGAAAAAGAAACCAAATATGAATCTTCTATCTTTGAAAAACCACATCATGTATACTATTTTCTTGATCCTGATTCGGTGTATTCCCTGTCTGTTACATCCCCTGAAAATTACCCACTAAGTATATCGATTACTCCTGAGTTTTTTGCTGTGAATTCAGTTACTCAATTTCCATTCAGACCGCCGGCAGATCCTGGTTCAGATCTTACAAAATTCAGTATTCGAATTAAAAATGGATCTGATTTACCTGTCAATTATTCCCTGCTGCTTGAACCATACCGGGGATATGATACTCTTGGTTATGACCAGTACGAAACAGATGATACCCCCGATAACGCTTCACTTCTTCAGGAAAACCAGACCCAGGAACATACACTATTTCCTGTAAACGACAGAGATATATTTAAGGTACAAAGTCCCCAAAATGACACTTTTTATCTGTATGTTGATTTTGTTGACCGGGATTCTACTCCTGATCGCGAGATATTTACCCTGGAGCCTTTATACAAGGCTAAAATTGAGGACCTGAATATTCATACAACTTACCGGGACAGTGGGTCGGTGCGGATCTACCAGTTTACCGGTAAATCTGATGTTACTGCATATCTTATTGCTTCAGGACTGGAGTGTATGAGATATGCTGTTACTTTGGTGAGGTGATCTTTTTCAGTTTTCAGTTTATATTTTTCAGGTACTGACAAGTGTGAAAATTATCCATTAACAAACGGCAGGTCTTCTAAACAACATCTCCTTTCCCCACTCCCTCCCCATCGCTCTCGCTCTCGAATCCTGCAGGTGTATAAAAGAAAGAATAAAAATACCGAGCCCCGATTCGACTAAGCTCAGTGCAGGTTTTGATCAAAACGGCTTGTGATTCCTGACTTTTTTTCCGGCGGCTTATTACACAAGCCATGGCTCCACTATTTCAAAATTCGGAAAACACCCAGTTGAAAGAGTGCTTTCGCCGGATTAAGGCAACATTGAACTACAGGACACATAACAACCCACTCAAATTGCTTGCTCCCGGAGAGCTTATAATAGTATATTATTCTTGTTTGTATAAGATATCAAATTTCCTATCAGTTATCAGTAATGCAGGACTGGAACGGCAAGTATATTGGCCAGTAATATTTCCAGTTTAACATTTAATAGATTCGAGAAGGGTTTTACCCTGCTCTCTTTTATGTTACGCCGGGCGCATAAGCCGATGCGGTAGTTGATTGTCAAGCAATAATCTTCATTTGAACCGGTAACCCGGGATTCTTTTCCACAATTTAAAAAAAGACTTGCTAATATATATATTCCTTACGCATATTAAATTCAAACCAAAGCAGGGGTAATTTACCCCTGCTTTAAAAGTTAATATGGAGGGACCATGTTATTAATAAAAAGAGTTGTTTTTGCAAGTTTACTATTGACA
>JAAYEB010000104.1 GCA_012728995.1 Fibrobacter sp.
GGTTCCATACTCCACAGGATATGAAGAGCTTCTTTAATTTCAAAAATATCGACTTTTATAAAATCAGCAATGTCTTCAAGTGGAACTCTCAGATAACCATCAGTATCAAGGCTGCCTATGAGAAATTGAACCAGAAGTTTTAATTTATCGGGTAGTTTTTTTTCGGCAAGCTGGTTGGCTAAATGTTCTTCGAGTGTTTCCTGGTAAACCGGTGTAGGTTCATACCGCTCTTCATTACGATCTACTTCTTCATTATATGAATATCCCAGATCAAAACCTTCTTCAAGATATTCTTCCCAATCTATAGAGTCTTCATTTATATCCAGCTCATTTTCTTCTTCTTCTTTTTTTTCATCACTGGCAGCTTCTTTTTCCTCAAGTTCCTGAACCTCCTCATTTTCCGCCTCGAGTTCATCACTTGCCTCAAGAACAGGGTTCATCTCGAGTTCGGTCTTGAGGAGTTGCTCCAGTTGAAGAGTGTTCACCTGGAGTAACTTCAGAGATTGTATCATCTGAAATGATAGCTTCTGCTGAAGTTTAAGCGACATGTCAAGACCGAGATTCAAATTGGTATTCTCCTTTATAAAATTTTAAAACTGCTTTTTAGTTATATCTATCACATTTCGTGCCGAATTTATAATTGTTGTAATAAAAACATTCAGAATAGTTTTCATCTAAAAATCGATCCAAAAATGAGAAAAAGATTATTAATGATAATATAATGTTATCAGAAAAAGAGGAATACTTAATATAAAATAGTTCCACTCCACACGAAACAGGTAATTTCAAAAATTATGCCAAATCTGTAATAGTTTAATTTTATCTTGTATAAAAAGGCTAAAACAGGAAAAATTTTCACAATTTATGAATCCATGCCCTGAACGAGAAATATCTCAGATTAATTAGAAACATTTCTGAACATCTATATTCAGGCACTGCGACACCAAATAAAAAAAAGAAGCGTATTAATCCAGGCGAAAATTCTTGCCCAGATAAATCCTGCGGGCTTCATCATTCTCTGCAAGCTCTTTTGCTGTTCCAGAGATTAAAATTCTGCCTTCTGTCATGATATATGCTCTATCGGTAATCCTCAAAGTTTCGCGCACGTTGTGATCTGTGATTAATACACCATAACCTTTTGTACGTAATTCATGTACAATGCTTTGAATATCCTCTACTGCAATTGGATCCACACCGGCAAATGGCTCATCAAGGAGAATAAAATCCGGTTTTATTGCCAATGCTCTTGCGATTTCAACTCTCCTTCGTTCACCCCCGGAAAGCATATAGCCAAGACTTTTTTCCAGATGTCCCACATGAAGTTCTTCCAGCAATTCACGCATTCTTTTTTTTCGCTCTTTGCTACCCATTTTCTGATGTTCAAGAATAGAAAGAATATTGTCACCAACAGAAAGCTTTCTGAAAATTGATGCCTCCTGAGGAAGATAACCTATTCCCATTCTTGCCCGTTTGTACATTGGTTTGCGAGAGATATTCTTTTTGTCGAGATAAAGTTTTCCTTTATTAGGGCGGACAAGGCCCACGATCATGTAAAAAGTTGTAGTTTTTCCGGCACCATTGGGTCCAAGCAGCCCTACGATTTCACCCTGGTTTACTGTAATTGAAGCATTGTTTACTACTGTTCTTTTGCTGTAAACTTTTGTAAGCCCCTCAGTACGGATTTCCCGTAAAGGTTTTTTCTCTTCTTCGGGCGTGTTTTTACTGTTGTCAGACAAATTTTCTGCTTTTGTAGTCATATTAATTTTACCCTAAAGATTTTGTGGGTAATAAACCCCGCGTGCACTTCCATCAAGTGTCAGCTGTGATGCTTTCCCTTTATTGAAATAAACTGTTATGCTGTCACCACTTACTTCATTGGTTCCTTTATTGTTATCCTCTTCAATATGATATGTGGATTTTGCATTTCCCCAGATCTTTAAATTATCAACATTGCTGTCTTGTGTAAAAGACAATAACATGGTTTTACCGCTTGCCTCATTGATCCGATCCGGATATGTAGTGATAAAATGTTTGCAGAGTGCTTTTCCAAATGCCCATATTGAATCAAGTTGACCCGAATCAGAAACAGAGAAAAACAA
>JAAYEB010000105.1 GCA_012728995.1 Fibrobacter sp.
AACCGCTTATACTTTTTTCTTCCAATACCGGCGAAAATGTTACATACGAAATAGACAAAATTGTCAAAGCTGATCGAAAAAAGGGTAAAATATGGTATTATAATCAGGAAGGAGTTCTTGACAGTATATGGGATTTCACTCCTGAAGAGATAGATACTCTTCTCAATCAAGGAGATTCCCTGATCTGGCCCTATGTAATACCGGGTGGATTTGTAGATGCGATCACCCCTGAAGCAAAACGACCTTCCGAAAAAATTAATTCTCATTTACAGTCACGATGGCCTCTTACTACCGGTGGCTCTCTTTCCACATCTCCTCTTGTGGGGTTCATGGATGATGAAAGACAACCGGATCTTTTTGCCGTATCTTCAGATGGATGGGTTTACCGGTGGAAAATTCCGCAGTCGATGATGCCGGATACACTTTTCTGGCCCATGAATGGTTTTGATGCTGGAAGAACGTTTGCCTACGGTGGCAGCTCTCTTCCTGTAATTATTACAGATAATGAGCCGATGCGGTTTTTCAGCTATCCCAATCCAACTTATGGCGCTAAAAAAGCAGCTTTCAGGTATAAGTTTTCGGGACCTGCACAGAAAGTCAGACTTGATATATTCAGCCAAACCGGCTTTAAGGTGTACTCAATAAGCGAAATGGGCAATCCACCCGAAAAACTAAGCGGTAGTGAAGGATGGAGTGAACATCTGGTACCGGTTGATAAACTGGGACCAGCCGTATACAGATGCCGGCTTGAAGCTACAATAAACGGGAAAAAACATGTAAAATACTGGAAAATGGCTGTTATTAACTAACTCTGGTTAATTTTTAAAGGATTGAATCCAGAGCTGCAGAAATATTTTTGTCCATGAAACCGAACTCTACATACAAGATATTCTGAAACTTCTATTCATTGTGTTCCAAACAGGATCTGTTAATGAAACTTAAACCTATTCTTTCCATTTCAGTTTTATTTTTAATATTCATAGCTCCATTTTCCTCATTCGGAGCCAGATTCAACGGTTGGGGATACAAATTTTATTCAAGTGATACAAAAAATTTCCGTATCTATTATCCTGAAGAATGCACGCATCTTGTAAAACTGGTTGCAGAAAAACTTGAACAACTTCATGATATCTACCATAATACCTACGGAATAAAACTTCCTGAAAGAACCAATGTAGTGCTTCTGGACAGCGATTTCAGCAATGGATGGGCGCTTGCCAATACCAATACAATTACATTATGGACTCACGATTCCGATTTCAACCTCAGAGGAAGTCACGACTGGTTTGATGACGTTATAACTCACGAATATGCTCATATTGTATCTATTAACGCTGGTTTTAAACTTGCTCCATCTGTTTCAGAACTGCGTTTCGGCTATTTCAGCCATCCGAATGAACAAAACAGAACCGAAGCACTCATTTCTGTTCCAACCGACATCTTCCCGTTATGGTTTACAGAAGGTATTGCCCAGTACGAAAGTTCAAGGCATGGCGCAGACAGCTGGGATACTCATCGCGACATGATTTTAAGAACACTTGCCATTTCAGATAACATTTTAAGCTGGGACCAGATGCAGGTGTTCTCCGGCAGTATCGATAATTACGAAAAAACATACAATCACGGGTTTGCTCTTGTATCATATATTGCAAAAAAATATGGATACGACAAGGTTGTTTCACTGGCAAGAGAAAGCGCCAAAATGAACCGGTTCAATTTTGACAAATGTATCAAAGCTGTACTGGGTATTGAAGCAAAAGAATTGTATAAGGAATGGAAAATTGAACTTGAATCAAAATACAAAAAACAGATATCAGAGATTGGTAAACAGGTTTATGGAAAAAAGATCAGTCCTTACGGGTTTGAGAATTTCTGGCCAAAATTCTCTCCTGATGGAAACATAATCTACTACCTTTCTAATGGTAAAAGTAAATCTTTCCGAAGAAACCTGATGAGTATTGACCTCTGTGACAGTTCAACTGACAATGAAGACAAAAACCGGATTCATGCTCTTCCTGTGAAAGGATTCTACGATATAAATCATAAAACAGGCCGGATTTGTTATGTAAGTCCAAAAGGGAAAGAATCACAGATTCCTGCAAACAAAGGCGGCCTGAAGGTACAGAGTCTTTTCACAGATACACTTCCTGGGCACGATAGTAAATTCAAACTTTTCTCGCGCAACAAGAAAGAACGCTGTCTTACAGAACAGAAATCTGTTTTCGGTGCAGCATTCTCTCCGTCGGGAGATAAACTTGCTTTAGCCTACAGAAATGTAGACAGGTTTTTTCTTGCACTAATTGACAGTTCAGGAGAAAACTACCGTGTTATCTATCCAGACTCTTCAAAGGAAAACAGGCAAATCGAATACATATACAGCCTGGAGTGGTCTCCTGATGGCAAACAGGTTGCTTTCAGTTTTTTTGACAACAAGAGCCGCAAAATTGGTGTTTACGATACACTTTCGGGAGAATGCAGGGTATTCTGCAATTTTGACGGTGATGAAAGGGACCCGTCATACAGCCCTGATGGTAAATATCTGTATTTCTCATCCGACCGTACTGGAATATTCAATATCTACAGATACGATTTTGAAGATAAAAAAATAGAACAGATTACAAATGTTTCGGGTGGCGCATTTACCCCTTCTGTTTCTCCAGACAATTTGAAACTGGTTTATTCCGGTTATGATCAAAACGGTTACAGTATATATTTGCTCGATTCAATAACTGCAATCGGGGATATTCCACTGGAAACAGCCGTTGACAATCATGATCCAGTTGAGAAAAATGAAAGTTCAATCGTTTTAGCACGTACACGCCGTTACCATCCGTTTCCTAATCAACCGTTTTTATCCCCTATTCTTCTTGCGGAGCAGATTGTAACTGAGCCATCAAATGCAAACAAGGGAAAAACATCACTTAAAGCCGGACTTATCCTTAACCTTATAGACCCTCTCACTCTTTCTGATTATGGTTCACAACTTGGAGCCTATTTTTTCATGGAGCCCCAATACCTTTTCAAATTTTTTACTTCAGATGGAACAATTAACACGAAAACAAACTACGATCTCGGAGTTTTTTGCCTGACACAAAGATTGCCGTTAACAGTGTCGGTTGACTATATGCTGCGTGGTGTTGCAGATGTAGATACATTTTTCAATGAAACCGAGCTGAAAAAAGAGGAACAGTCGTACAATATTCAGCTTCATAATCTTACCCTGCTGTTAACCCATTACCTTTGCGGTTCAGGCGGGATTACAGGATCATCAAACTCCATGAAACTGGACTTGATTTTCGGACTGGACCGTTATGATGTCAATCTTCTTCTGGATGGAATCGGAGTCTTTAAATATAACATGAATAAAGGTTTGAGAACCGGAGCAATGAGTTCGATTCTCTCGCGTAACATAGAATCGGAAAATATTTCACCAAGAGGGTTTACTACAAAACTACAATATGATTTCTGGAATCAATACTCAATTAAAGAGGAAGACAGCTTCGACAGCAGTGCTATTTTAAAGGAGCTTTACGACACATACCATTTTCATCAGATCAGCGGACACACCAAACTGGGTATCTCTGCTCCATGGTACAACAAGCACGATATTCACCTGGGTGTTCAGGGCAGTTTTATCAAAGTAGCAAAACAGGATACTATTTTCCCCTCATTTTTACTTCCTGGGGCCTGGCTTCCCGGTTATTCTTACTATTACCGTGATACCAAAATCAAGTCTATTGATTACGGCGATACTACATTTATTGAGCATGACACCCTGCTTATCACCGGAAAAGCCATACTCAGTGCGGAAGCATCATACAGATTTCCATTATGGCCAAATCTTATAGACAAAAAATTCGGATTTCTTTATCTGGAATATCTTTACGGTGCAATAAATTTCGCCGGAGGTGCAGGATGGGATAACCCCATGGACATATTTGAATTTGATAAAGACGACTGGCTGCTCTCCTTTGGACTTGAACTAAGACTTCAGACGCTTTCATTCAGCAACATTCCAATGGATTTCAGTTTCCGCTGGGACCGGGGACTTAAAGACAAAAACATTGGCGGCAACCGGCTTACCTTTACGATAGGTTATGATTTCGATAACTGGGATTACATAACCATGCCGGATTACTCACAAAAATATCACAGGAAACGTGATTTCAGGGCTTTCTTGAAATAGTTCAAGAGTTACTAACAACAATTTGCTTTTTTCTACTTTTATGAACTCAGTCGGAGATTAAATTCATTTTCCGGTTTATTTTGTTTTACTGTTTTTTAAGAAAAAAACAACTGTCTTTCTTCAAGAAGCTTTTTTACAGACAGTTGCCCCGGTGCAACCGGTTTTGTAATATAACCATAGGTAAATAAAGAATTAAACAGTGGAGCAATCACTCTTGATACAGTTCCTGTGGATCCCATCGCAATGGTGACCATCGGAAATTCACACTCTTCGGTGAATTTCAGTAACCTTCGTACATCGTTTCGGCTGTTTGCCATGGTTGCGATTTTTACAATATCTGCGCCCTGTTTCAATGCTCTGTTTACAATATCCTCAAGACCCGTTTTGGGAGGTGTTTTTTTGAAATCATGTTCTGAAACAATGACAGTTTTACCCTTTGCAACAGACAGCACCTCATCACTTATTGACGATCCAAGCTCTATATCGATACAATCAACAAAAGGAATTATTCTTCTGAAAATGTCTGGACGCATTAATCTGTTTTCATTGGTTTCACGCACGGTTCCAATCATGGGAAGAGAAACCTTATTGCGTATTTCTCCAAGATAATGCACGACTTTGTCCAAAGGTTTATCATAACAATCAATACGCATTTCAAGGATATCAACGCCCTCATTTTTATATTCAATCACCTCGTCAGAAGGTATAAATTCATCAAGTATCGCAGTAATACAGATTTTGTTCCCAAGTTCAAGATTTCCAATTTTTAACATCATGTACTCCGAAGATCAAATTTTGAAGTTTAAGCAATGATTAATATACTTATTCATACTTAATGAGGTAAAGGGTCGCACACGATCGACGCGGCAGCAAATAAAATACGAAATACGAAATACGAAATACGAAATACGAAATACGAAATACGAAATACGAAATACGAAATACGAAATACGAAACAAAACGATCAGGAAAACTCGAAATCCTAAATTCGAAATAAGAAATAAAACCAAAGAAAAAATGAAAAAACAATCAGAACCAACAGGAAAAAAATTACAAACAATTTGAAAAAATCAGATAGAAACTACAGACTTTCAATTTTTACTTAATTGAACAACAATGAATAAAATGCTTCGGAATCCTG
>JAAYEB010000005.1 GCA_012728995.1 Fibrobacter sp.
GGCGACAGATGTAAAACTTGAAACTGCTCGTGTGAGGATTTATGACCCACTGGGTAATATCGTTTTTGATAAAAAACTAAACAATGTTAAGGCTAAGGACGCGGAAATTGGTTGGTATGGCCGGAATTTAAAGGGACGTTATGTTGGATCCGGGACTTATCTGGCGATAGTTGAGGCTAAAGTTGAAGGTGGAGAGTCAATGAAACCGTCTCGTCATCCTATAGGTATTAAAAGATAATTTTAAATCAAAAACAAATTTTTATTAAGGGTCTGAAACTGTATCAGACCCTTTTTTTGTTATACCTGAACCGTCGCGATTAGTTTAAACGGGACCGTATGGAGAGTTTGTATTAAAAGTGAAAATAAAGTTTAAGAAATTACTAAATTATAGGCAAATAGTGAGTATTGTGAGACCTTTGTTAATTATATTTAATCGAAATCAAACAAGGATTGTTAAGAGAGGGAAACCAGAATAAATTATTATCATGTGAATAAGGATTACGCTCAATACCTGCTGCTTATCACTTCTCAATGACAAAAGATCGAAGTCGCGGGTGGGCAAAAAAAGAGAACCGTTATTTCGGGTTCTGTTTTTTTGTTTCAAATAACTATCAGTTTTGTATATTTTAAGTTTATAATTTAAATCCAGACAGGGAATAGACTGTTATATTTGTTTCAGGAGGATAATTTTTGAGTTTCGAGTATTTCATGGGATCATCAGTAATTACCAAAGTTCTTTTTGCAGGTGCTATCATATTTGTTTCGGGTGATCTCCTTGCAACATTATTTACAATTATTTACCAGCGGTTCTGGTATTATAAGGTTATAAGACCAAAATATGAAAAAAAATTCAGTCCCGCATGTAGTTTAATCGTACCTTGTAAGGGTATATCAAAAGATCTAAAAAGAAATTTAAAAGCTTTTTTGGAACTTGATTATCCGGACTATGAAACAGTTTTTGTGGTGGAGAGTGAAACTGACGAAGCTGTTTCGGTGATCAGGGATGTTATTGCGAATAAGACGAATGCTAAACTGGCTGTTGCCGGTATATCTGTTTCCTGTGCACAGAAAAATAAAAATCTACTTGAGGCAATAAAGAAGACCAATGGTGCTGAAGTATACGTGTTTGCAGATTCGGATATCGGACCTGACCGCAATTGGCTTTATGAGTTGATATTACCTTTGGCTGATGAGAATATAACAGTCACAAGCGGTTTCAGATGGCTCCATATAAAAAAGGGAAATGCAGGGGAGCTTACTCATTCGTATGTTAATATTTTCATGTATATCCTTTTTTGTGTAGCCTGCTATTTTGGTGGAGTTGGACTTTGGGGCGGCTCGATGGCTATCAGAAGGAAGGATTTTGAAGAACTGGGAGTTGCTAAAAAATGGTCAAAAACAGCGGTTGATGATATGAGTTTATCGCAATTAGTATTGAAAAATTCAAAAAAGGCCATAGTAGTTCCACCTTGTATAACGCATACCGATGATCTGCTTCAAACAGTTAGAAGTACTATTACCTGGTTTGAGCGGCAGATTATGTATCTAAAAGCATATCAGAAAGCAGTATGGCTGTTTCTTGCTCTTCCTGCAGCCTTGCTTGTTTTAATACTGCTTACACTTTTGCCATATTCTATTATTGTATCTGTTTTGGGGAAACAGACATTTTTAAATGCCGGGGGTGGAGCTGCACTGGTTTTATATTTTGGAGAATTACTGACAGTCAGTTTATATCCCTTTTTGGGAAAGATGAGGAGATTTCCAAAATTTCTTATTTTGCAGCCAATGATGAGATATGCACATATAATCAGTTATCTGAAGACATTTTTAACAAATACAATTACGTGGGCAGGAATAAAATATCGTATTAATTTCAGTGGTGAAGTAGCTGGTATCGAACGGCCTTAAATAACAGGAGGGTTTTCTTGTCACTTGGATGTGCAGTTTTTGCATCAGGAAATGGATCAAATTTTCAGGCTTTGATAAATCGTAAAGAAGCAGGTGATCTTGATGTAGATTTCAAATTGTTTATTGGTAATAACAGTAAAGCTGGTTCTTTTGAAATAGCACGAAAAGAAGGTATAAAAGCTGTTCATATGGCTCCTTCTCATTATAAAACAGAAAAAGAGTATAATGCCAAGCTGATGAACATTCTGGACGGTGAAAATATTGAGCTTATAATACTTGCAGGATATATGAAAAAATTGCCTTCTGAGCTAGTGCATAAATTCAGACACCGTATTGTTAATATCCATCCCGGATTGTTACCGGCTTTTGGGGGGAAAGGGATGTATGGTTCAAAGGTACATCAGGCGGTTTTGGATTACGGGGCAAAAGTGACAGGAATTACCGTGCATTTTGTTGACGAACAGTATGACCATGGGCCTGTTATTCTGCAGAAAACTGTAAATGTTGAAGATACGGATGATGTGAATAGTCTTGCAAAGAGGGTGTTGGTAGTTGAACATGACAACTATTGGAAAGCGATTAAAGCAATTGCTCAGAAAAAGATAACAATTGAAGGCAGACGGGTTTTTTGTAATGTCTGAACCCCAACGTTTGAAAGAGGTTTTTAACCGAAAAATATACAAGCATGATGAAGATATTGTTCTTCAGAGAGGTGTTGAAAGTATTATAGGTGTAGATGAGGTTGGGCGGGGATGTCTGGCCGGACCGGTTGTTGCCGCAGCAGTTAAACTGAATCTGAAAAAGAGAATTGACGGAATTAACGATTCAAAAAAACTTTCCTCATCTGTAAGAGAAAGTCTGTATCTTGAAATTACTGAACAGGCACAGTGCTGGGCTACAGGAACTGCTTCATGTAAAGAAATAGACAAATATAATATTCTTCAGGCATCTTTGCTTGCAATGAACCGTGCTATAGAAAAGCTGAATTGCAAATGGGATCTTGTTCTTGTTGATGGGAACAAAAAAATACCTTATATAA
>JAAYEB010000106.1 GCA_012728995.1 Fibrobacter sp.
TACATTCTACGGTACCGGTTTTATCAGAAAACACGATCCTCTCATTATTATCAAGCCAATTGACAAACTTACAATGTCAATTTGTAATTACCTTATAAATAAAACGTTTTTGCCAAAAATAGAGATCGGCTGGTACAAATATAACGAAAAAAATAAAAATCTTGAGGAGTATTTCAGAACAACTCTCGAGAACGCAAGGATAACTTCACAGAGAATCATTCTTCCTGATGTAAAAGACAAGATACTCGAAAAATATGACCAGACAGAAGAGGTTACATTTGCGTATCAGAGGATAACCTGGCTTTACCACAAAGGGTATCTTCTTTTCACTGATGAGTGGAATGAGTGTTATGACGAGTTGTACCTCAAAGATTTCAGCGGTAAGGAGGAAGACCCTTTTGCTTACCTCGAATCCATGCCTGTGGTTGAACCCCTGAAGATAAAATTCACGAAAGCGCAACTGGTTGAACCTGAAAACGGTTTTCAGATAGATAAAAAAGTAAAGGCAAAATACCAGGCTGAATTCAGCAGGGAACCCACTACACAGGAGTGCAAGGTGTTTGCGAAACTGTACGCCAGATATAAGGGGCAGGTGGAGGATCTGAGACTGATTCATGAGGGGTGGATTTACAAGGATGGAACCTGGAGTACGGAATTTAAACTGGAAAAACCGTGTCTCTACGAAAAGGATAAGGATAAAAAAGATGATGCTGTTATTGAATACTTTACCGAGATAGAAAACAGGTACGCGGAAGGGAATTTCAGGGGTGA
Organism: Fibrobacter sp.; assembly: GCA_012728995.1. GTDB lineage: Bacteria > Fibrobacterota > Chitinivibrionia > Chitinivibrionales > Chitinispirillaceae > JAAYEB01. Next base: position 772 of record JAAYEB010000106.1, read on the forward strand.
AATAATTTCTGTTCCTGTGAAAAAGCTGAAACTTGAAATAAAAGATATGGAAGGCCCAGAAGAACTTGTTCACAACAGAAGTGGAATCTATACAGTAAAATTTAATCGTAAAGCATCTGATAACGAAAAAGGTAAAGTCTCGTGGGTAGTAAGAATTAATGGTGAAGAAACCGATCGTTTTGATAATGCAGGAGAAACGCTGGAGTTTACACCTATTGGAAAATACGCAGGAGAAACGGTAACTGTACATCCGTTTTTACGGTCTCCCTCAGATGAGCTGTGTGTCGAAACTACAGTGGGTGAATGCCTGGTATTTAATGGATCGAAACTTATCTGGCTGGATGAAAAGCATAAAGAAAAAGGAAAAGTGGGCAGACCGAAGTTGCAGAGCTGCAAAACCCTGCCGCGGGGGTCGTATCCGCTCGGCGAACATGATAATCTTTATAATAAATTTTTATTATCAAAGATGGCCGAATGGGATCAATTGAGTATGACTTTGAGCATCACTACCTGTAAAGATCAGATGTATTGGAATAATAATACTGAACGATAATACTGAATTTTCTTTGTCGGTGGGCACGGCAAACATGAAAATCTCACTGATCGCAGATGTTTACTATATATAGAAACATCCATTTTATCCGGTTGTTGAAAAAACGAAATAATTAAGGTACGGCATTCCAGGCTCCAGATCAAGAGAAACCGAATCACCAACAGAATATACTGTAGTACTTGAATCCATAGTCTCAATACCAGATTTGTCATAGTTTTTCATCGGATCAAGAGGAACATTTCAGAAAACAAATAATCCGAAACAGATAAAAGAGATGAAAAAATAACGATTTTTAATAATTTAACCTTATTTCGGGTTTTATAAAGTTTTTGTTTATGCGATTAATTCAAAATAGATTTATATTTTAAAGCTGCAAGAAAAATTAAAAATCTAAAGTAAGAATGATTACCTTTAATATCGGATTGAAATATATTGAATCTGCAACTATATTATCTATATTATCTTTTAATTAAGATCAAAAATTTAATTTAAATCGGAAAAGTTTTTACACAATGTATTCAAAATATCAACATATCATCACAATAGTATTGATATCGTTAATTAATTTTCTCTTTTCTTTTAAATACATAAGTAGAACAAATGATTTTTCGATAACAGTTTCAGGTATTTTAATATTGTCAATTATACCTGTGATGTTTTTGCTGGTTTATAATGATAAACAAAAAATACCTGAAAAGATAATGTTAATATTCAGTTCCCGTTATCTTGTCTGGTATTTGATCTCAATTCTAACGATATTTAGTATAGTATTTTTTACTATTTACCCTCAAAACCTTTTGAATCTCGATAGATATGAGATGATTAACCTTTTCTGGGATAACCTTTTTTCAAAGAAATGCCCTTATTGTCCACGTAATGAAGGAACTAATATTCCAGGACCTTTTCCTTTTTACTTTGTTATTGCGTTTCCCTTTTATTTAATAAATGAAATTGGTTTTTTATCATTGGCTGGAGTTATAGCTTTTATTCTGCTTACAAGATTGAGTAAAAACCGATCACTATTGGATTCAAATCTCATTATTCTGATACTGCTTTCCAGTCCTGCTGTAATTTATGAGATTCTTGGACGCAGCACAATCTTTCTTAATTCGGTTCTGATCCTTTATTTGTTACTATTTGTTCAGAAAATCAAACTTGAAAACATGAAGATCATAATTGTAACTGGGCTTTTTACCGGATTAATTCTATCCACAAGATCGTTTGCATCACTTTTTATATTGTTGATTTTCGTATACAAATACAAGATGAGTTTTATTAACAGAAAAACAGTAATAACAGGACTATTTGCTATAATGGCTCTTGCAATGACATTTATTCCTGTAATAGCTTTATGCAAAGATGATTTTATCTCTTATAATCCTGTTACGGTACAATTTACACTTGTTCCTGTTTCGTATGCTGTTGTTGTATGCATTGCTGCCCTGGCAGGTGTTCTTTTCGTGAAGAGGTTCAGCACATTTTGCTGGTTTACAGGGCTTGTTTGTATATTGCTGTTTGTTGGTCACATGTATTACTGGAATAAAAGCGGTCTGATTGATGCTATTGTTAATAATTCTATTGATGTTGCTTATGTTTCAATGGCCATTCCCTTTTTACTTTACAGTTTATTTCAGAATGAGATATGGACGGAAAAGACCGCACTTCACTAAAGAGCTTTTACTAAATGATTAATAATAAAAAAGTGATAGTAGTACTTCCTGCTTATAATGCTGAAAATACATTGGAAAAAACATTTTCAGAAATACCTTTTGATATTGTTGATGATGTGATTCTTGTTGATGATGCAAGTAGTGATCGAACAATAGAAACAGCCAAAAAATTAAAAATAAACCATATCCTGGAACATAAAAAAAATATCGGATATGGTGGAAATCAGAAAACATGTTATAACAAGGCGTTATCTCTGGGTGCAGATATAATTATCATGCTTCATCCGGATTACCAGTATACACCTAAATTGATTACTGCTATGGCCAGTCTTATATCAAACAATCTCTACCATGTTGTATTTGGTTCCAGAATTTTGGGAAAAAGCGCAATCAAAAATGGAATGCCGCTTTATAAGTATATTGCTAACAGAGTTCTTACTTTAGTTCAAAATATTCTTATTGGCCAAAAATTGTCGGAATACCATACCGGTTATAGGGCTTATTCCAGAGAAGTACTGGAGAAAATCGATTATAACAGGAATTCTGATAGTTTCGTTTTTGATAATGAGATAATAGCTCAAATATTTAAAAAGGGATACGAAATTGCCGAAATAACATGTCCTGCAAAATACTTTAAAGATGCATCTTCAATCAATTTTGTAAATAGTATCAAGTATGGATTAGGAGTTCTCAAAATATCTATCCTTTACTTTTTCTATCGAGTAAAAACAGCAAAAATATTTTATATGATATTATGAATTATCCAATGTATTTATGTGTATCAAAAAGAGGCACATGTAGATGTCCTCTAATCCACTTTTATTCGATGAGATGAATTTGAATATCGATTAACTAACTGTACTGCCTATTCTCCGCTCAAATGAAACGTTGTCAATTTTCTTAGAATAAAAAAACTTTTAAAAAGAACAACAAGAGTCTTCAGGTAAACTTGTAAAATTGTTAATTTAGATAGGTAAATATAAATAAACTAAAAAATATTGTTTGGTATTAAATAATTAATATATATTATAGATTAAACATACAAAAGAAAGGAGAATTATATGAACTAAACAATCAAGTTTCATTATTTAATTAAAATCAAAAAACCATCTTATCACACTGGAGGAATTTTGAAATTCAAAATTTATACGCTTTTATTGGTTTTATTTTGTAGTTATACAGCTTCACATGCAATAGTAATGAATAAAGAAAACTGTCGTCCTGCGAATAGTAAATATGACAAAGAATTTCCAGCCATAGAAGACTTCGTGGAAGAAGTATCTATAAAAAAAGATGCAAATAGTTTAAAATCTGCAACACCTAAAGATTTTACTTACAGCGTAAGAATTGATTGCCAGCCATATGATATAAATGATGACCCAATTTCACTTTCAGATTTAGAATCAGCTGTTAAATTTGCACTATCTGCATGGAGTACAGCTTGTCAGATAAGTTTCAAAAAGGTACCATGGAATCCATCTTCTCCTGCTGATATTAATGTTGCTTTTAAACATCATTATTTAGGTGGTATAGGTGGTGCTATCGGAAGTTGGGATGGTTCAACTTGTGCATTTTATTGTTTTAAAAGTTATGATCAATATATTCCAATTTGTTGGGGTGAAAATAGTATACTATATATTGCATTGCACGAAGTAGGGCATGCACTTGGGCTTCCAGATCATCAAAAAAATAATTGGGGGGATTATTGCATTGCTAATTATAATCCTGATCCAAATTATGCACCTTTACCATCTCCTAAATGTGCATATAGAACCAAAACATACTACGATTGGCGAATGTCAGACTTCGGAATTGTACCAGATGAACAGTCTTTACCCCCGAACTATAATATTTATGAGGATTTAGATGTATCTATTATGGACTATGATGCAAATGGTAAAGCACCATGGCGGCCTAATCGTATTGGTTTTTGGGGTAGGATCGATCATCCGGATATAGGTCAGCCACAATATATTAGCCAATACGACATAGGAGATGGTCGACTTTTTTTGACAGTTTCCCATCTTATTTTAAGTGGTCTTATCCGTATTGTCTATCATGCAGCCTTCTTTAA
>JAAYEB010000107.1 GCA_012728995.1 Fibrobacter sp.
CAATATCCGGAGCCAGAAGTCTTCCTTCACGGTCATACCAGGGACCGCTTCCGATTCGGTCAATTGCATCCACCTGGTTTCCATCCGGACCATGTTCAACACTCAAAAAAGCACGCCATTTTTTAACTCTTGAACCCGGCATACTCATTTCTGCAATGGTCTGACAGATACTGTCTGCACCAAGCAAACCCGCTCCCGGACCGGTTTTACCGAAACGAAGGTCACCGCCAAACCCATCCTGACTGCCGCTAAGTTCCTGTAAAGATTGAAGACTGGTTAAAAAGAAACTGAAATACTCCAGAGTATCCATCTCAATCTCTATTTCGTCTTCATACACAGAAACAGGTACCGATTTTATATAGTGGCGGGGAGACAGGGCTTCCAATGAATCGATAGCAGCCTGTATTTTTGCAAGTTTCCCATTATCTGCTTTTTTCGATGTAACGGAAGAGGTTATTGTTGTTCTGCCGTCAGGCAGCATCAGATAACGAAAAGTAGTTGAGTAGTGATTTCCAATTGAAACCCTGACTGCTGTCATATGTGCGGGATTTAATCCTGTAGTAAGATTAAAACGGTACTTACCCGCGGATGCATAAGAATTCAGCGCTCTTTTGAGTAATTTCCCGGATACATCATATAACTCAACTTTTACATCAGCGGCTTTTGTCAGACTGAAACATATCTGGTCTCTTACCATCGAAATTTTTTCTATACGGGGTAAAACCTGAACAGGATTTACATTAACTTCGCTGTTAAATATCGAAAATCTTCCCTGGGCATCAGTAGTATCTGCCATATCCTTGCCTTCAAGAGTTACAACAACACCCTCTATTGGCTGTTTATTATGACTTGAAACAACGGTTCCACTAAGGTTAATCGGTTCAGCTGATATTGCTAAAACGCCCAAAAAGATCAGATTGATTCCTGTTCTCCACTTCAAAACTGCCTCCTCTATTTAAATTGAAGATATTCGCTTCACAATTGCTTTTGATTTAATATAAACATACCAGATTAGATGACTTTATTCAGTTTATTTCCTCAAAACAAATATTAGAAAAAGATCTGAAAAGTATTATTAAATCCGTGTTTCCTGTTATCTCTATAAACAAATATGGGATCGTTAAACTCTATTTATTAAATAAAATAACAGTTCTATTTTAAAATAAATATCTAATACTCTTTCTACTGTTTTCTTATCTGTTGTGTAGAATGTAAGGGGTGTTCATTTTTTTTACAGATCTGTTCATGTTACTTACAAATTTTGTTCATTCTGTTTTTTTATCCAGATTTATGATAATTATTTGGTAAAGCATGCTAAATTTATCTGTTAATGCAGCATATTAAGATTAAAAAGTAAGAATGCGGTCGAAATTACTTTAGAGAATAAGAAAATTTAAAAATACCATAACTCCGTATCTCGAAACTTACAGCCTGTTCCAGGAATTGGAACACTTTTTTATGTGTTGGACCACAAATTACTGCAATAAGATCCATAATATTTTAAATTAATACAGTTATTATTATGTCTACGGTAAGACGGCAACTAATCCCGGAAGTGATTGCTTAAGTTCCAGAACTGTGTACGTTTTTTAAATGGTTTTGAAAGAGTAAACAATGATATATCATCAACGAAATGTTCTGACAAAACATAAACATTATACCTGGCCCTTTTTTTAAAGCCATTAAATATGGTGGTGAATCAGATATACATAAGGAGGTCAAGATGCATAGGCAAAGTATTTTATCTATGTTAATGATTTTTTCCATTTTGGCATCTCTTTTTGCTCAGACAAGAACCATGAAGATTGCAGGAGTGAACCGTACTTATATCATTCATGCACCTGATGGACTTAATAATCCGCCGCTTCTTTTTAATATTCATGGATTTGACATGAGTGCGCCTTCTCAGCAGAATTATACAAAAATGGATGCAGTTGCTGACAGGGAAAAGTTTATTGTCGTTTATCCTGAAGCTCTTTCCAACAGTTCAAACCAGAAATCATGGGATCTCTCAGGGCCTAATGACTTCGAGTTTATTATGGCTATCATTGATACTATCGACAAGGAGTACCAAATTGATAAAAAACGCATATATGCATGCGGATTTTCTCAGGGTGGATTCATGTCTTTTCAGCTTGCGTGCAGATACTCTGATATCTTTGCGGCAATTGCTCCAACCTCCGGTACTGTAAGTGGTACCTGTAATTTGAAACGTCCGGTGCCCATGAGATTAACATTTGGAACTAATGAGTTCGACCGTGGTGCTGCCCAGACAGCCCAGTTTATGGAGAGTGTCACGAAGTGGGTCGGGTTGCTCAACTGTCCGGAAAATCCGGTGATAACACGTCCGTATCCATCAGAGAATCCAAATTCTTTAGTGACAAGACTTTACTACGGGCCATGTGACGGAGGCGCTGAGGTAATTGCAGATTCCGTTCGAACCGGAGGACACGAATGGCCCATGAACACTAATGACAGAATTAATAATAGTGAAGAAACATGGGTATTTTTGAAAAAATTCTCACTTAAGGATGGCGAGACGGTGATACATGAGAAGCCTGTTTCCAGAACAAATGATATCATTTCTGCATCGTTAAATGCCGGTATTATCCATTTACGTGGTGTAAAAGATAAGAGCCTGGTAAG
>JAAYEB010000108.1 GCA_012728995.1 Fibrobacter sp.
CAGGTTGGCTTTACCCTTACTCTTCGGGGCAGTAAACAAACTGCATTTATTTTCATGGGAGACAGGTGGTCAACAAGGAATTTCGGGAAAACACGCCTGGTTTTATTGCCAATAGTTACAAATGGGACCTCTTTGAGTGTCCCATGGTATGATGAATGGAACCTTGATGCAAAAACAGGGGAATGGTCCCCTTGTGCCAAAAAATTTATCAATAACAATTACACCATTACAGCAAAACATTCCGGTCTTGTTTTAGGAATAAAAAGCGGGAGTAATGATGTAGTTCAGCAAATTCCTGATGGATCGGAAAATCAGATATGGAATATTGAAAACAGGGGAGCATCTCATTTCAAAATAACAAACATTGCAAGCGGTAAATCGTTTGATGTTTCCGACGAATCACGTGAACCTGGAGCAAAACTTCTTCAATGGGACTGGAAAGATTCCTATAATCAGAAATGGCATATTATTGATTGTGGTGAAGGATACCATAGATTTGTTAGTGTCAACACACTCGGAAAAACTATTGAAATTGAAAACAGCTCAAAATATGAGGAAGCAAATGTTGTTTTAGGTAATTTTGATTATAAAGACAATCAGTTATGGCGTTTGACAGCAGTAAATCCTGACATCGTTTCAGGTTCAACATATATGATTGAAAACAGGGAAAGTGGTAAAGTGATTGATGCAGGCAGTGTCACTGGCAGTTCTGATCCTGTAATCCAGAGCACTCCTTTGGAGAAAGCCGGGCAGGTTTGGGAACTGAATGATTTATACAATGGGTATTACACATTAACACTGCCGAACAGATCTCAAACCCTTGACAATTCGTATAAAATTGAAGAAGGGGCTTATGTAACAACTGCAGATTCTGATGAAAAAAAGTATGCACAACAGTGGCAGATTGTAAAAGTTACAGATAATTATTACAAAATTATTAACAGGTTCAGCGGTAAGGTTCTGGATAACAGGAACGGCTCGTCTTCGGAAGGCAATCCTGTTATACAGTATTCAGACAATGCTTCTGAAAGCAGTAATCAGCAGTGGAAATTTATACCTGCAGATCCTGTGAATGTAATACCTTCTGTAAACATTAACCGCAACAGGAACACTGTAATTTACAGTACGATATACGATCTTAACGGGAAAGTCTTAAAACAGAAATATATGAATTCTTCCAAAATGCTGGCTAAAAGTGGATTGCCGGGAGGAGTTTACTTAGTGAAAGCTTCGCAGAACGGCAAGGTAATTTTCCACCGTATACTTCATACCGATTGACTTTTATTTTAAACCCTTCAAATTAATATGAAATAAACCGTTTATTGATATATTGAGCAGATGGGTGTATTACTTGTGAAAGCAATATGGTAAGTTAATGCAACCAGGCAGGTATAAACCCGGTAAACCAATGGCAGAAATGCAAATGATTTTATTACCTGAATGGAGACGATTAATTTACAGCTTGTCGCCGCAGTGCGGGAATGAGCTGCATAGCGGCATTGTGCAGAAAGGGTTTTCTGGCCTGTGAATGTCATAAGGTAATTGTTAATTAATGAATGGTGAATTATGAATTATGAATGATGAATGGAGAGAAAAAAACTACAATCGTTGTCCGTTGTCGTTGTCGTAATCGTTATCGTAATCGTTATCGTATAAATGCATATTATGCGTTCTGGATCTGATTCTTAATACCAATATACGCGAAGCGGATCGCGTAAAAAAATCGTCTGAATTAGGTATTATTATTTTTATTTATTTTTGTTCATTTTTCATACTTCGGATTCAGGTGTTTGTAAATAGTAACAAGGTGAAACCTGAATCTACCAAATAAACCCGATAAATGGTTGTGATATAAAAACGCTTAGGAAAAAGTCAGCTCTGTTTTGGTTATTGGATTAATTGTTTTTTTGTCACGATTTAACCTAAACGGTTAACTAAAAAAGTATGAATTTTCACCTCGTGGAGTACTATATACTAGTGCATCTTTTATTACAATTATATATTTTCAATCGGATTAAGTGTAATTGCCTGGATTTAATGAACTGTGTTTTAACATTCAACTCAAAATTAATCAATCAATATCACTAAAATGTGATGAACCTTTCTTTTTTTAGGAGTTTTTCATGTCTAATAATTACGAAAATCTGTTGAAAAGCAAAATGAGTGATGAGAGTTATAATAAACTCGAAGCACTTAAAAACCCCAAAGTGATTGATTTTGTCGGTTTTTTTGCAGAACATTGTGATCCGGCATCAATCTATGTCTGTAATGACAGTGAAAAAGATATTCAATATGTAAGAGACCAGGCTATTGCCAAGGGCGAAGAGGAAAAACTTGCTTTTCCAAAGCAGACTATTCACTGGGATGGTTATGGTGATCAGGCCCGTGACAAGGAGAATACAAAATTTCTGGTCCGAAAAGAGAATTATGAACGAATGAAATCCCTGAATTCTGTTGAATATGAACAGGGATATGCAGAAATCATGGAAATTTCAAAAGGAATTATGAAGGGTAAGGATGTAGTCGTACAGTTTTTCTCTGAAGGACCTACAGAAAGCCCTTTTACAATTCCATGTATCCAGTTCACAGATAGCTGGTATGTTGCTCATAGCGAATTTATTCTTTATCGTAGTGCTTACAATCATTTTCTTCATATGAAAGATTCCGAAAAAGGTGATTTTTTCCGTTTTATCCATTCTGCAGGAGAACTGGATTCAAGGGGTAACTCGGTAAATCTTGATAAGCGTCGCATCTATATGGATACTCAGGATAACATCGTTTACTCAATGAATGCACAATATGCTGGTAATTCAGTTGGCCTCAAAAAACATTCAATGCGTCTTGCCATCAACAAAGCTGGTAAAGAGGGATGGCTTTGTGAGCACATGTTTGTTATGGCTGCAATGGATGAAGAAAAAAATCGCAAAACATATTTCTGTGGAGCATATCCATCAGCTTGTGGAAAAACTTCAACTGCAATGATTCCCGGAGAAAAAATTGTCGGTGATGATATTGCCTATTTCCGCAATATAAATGGAGAATTCCGCGCTGTTAATGTAGAGTTTGGTATGTTTGGTATCATCAAAGATGTTAATGCCAAAGATGATCCGGTTATTTTTGAAAACCTGATGAAAGATCAGGAAGTTATCTTTTCCAATGTGCTTGTTGGACCTGACAACAAACCGTACTGGCTTGGAATGGGAGTTGATACTCCGGATTCAGGACGTAACCATTTCGGAGAATGGAAAACAGGTGTAAAGGATGCCAAGGGTAATGAAGTTGGTCTGGCACATGGTAATGCAAGATACACAATGAGACTCGACTATCTGGAGAATATTGATAAAGAAGGATTTGAAGCAAAAGATGGAGTTAAAGTTGAAGGAATTCTTTATGGTGGACGTGATAGTGATACTACGGTTCCTGTTGAAGAATCTCCAAGCTGGAAAGATGGTATTCTTCTTAAAGCAGCAACTCTTGAATCAGAAACAACGAGTGCGACTCTCGGTGCTGAAGGTGTGAGAAAACCAAGTCCTATGGCAAATCTGGACTTTGTTTCTTATCCTCTTGGTGAATACACCATGAACAATATCAAATTCGGAGAAACCATAAAGAATTGCCCGAAAGTTTTCAGCAACAATTACTTTTTACGGGGTCCAAACGGAGAATTCCTTACAAGCAAATTGGCGAAAAAAGTATGGCTTCACTGGGCAGAAGGGAGAATTCATGGTAAATATGATGCTTACGATACTCCTACCGGAAAAATCCCTCTGTATAAAGATCTGAAAGATCTTTTCAAAAAACATCTTAATGAAGATTTTTCGGAAGATGATTATACTTATTTGTTTACTTTCCGTTGTACCAAATGGATTGAAAAACTGGAACGTACAAAGGCATTCTATAACAAAATGGATCCTTCAACACCTAAAGAGATCTTTGAGTACTGGGATAATGCAATAGCCAGAATCAGTGCTGCAAAAGATAAGTATGGTGATGAGATCAAGCCGGGTGATTTTAAAGGATAATCCGGTTTTTAACCAAAAAAAAAAAGAATTTTTTTTTTCAGTTAAAAAGGAGCTGTGGAATCACAGCTCCTTTTTTTATTTATTTTATTATTATTTTGTCTTTTTCTGGACGGACTATTTTTTTATGCTTATCTCAAAAAAGTAAAAAAATAGTTCGTCCCGAAATTCTGAAATCCTCTCCAAAAATTCCCAAAAAACTATCCTCTTGCCGCTGATAAGGATATTTAGTATTTACTCAGTATGTTTGAAACTTCATACTTCTTTTTTTTCGGAACAACACTACTGATCTCTTTTTCTGGTGCATTGATGCCGGGGCCACTTCTGAGTGTTACAATAAACGAAAGCACACGAGAAAAAGGCTGGCTTTCCGGGCCTCTTCTGATTTTTGGCCATGCGATTCTCGAATTGATTCTGATCGCAGCTATTTTTCTTGGACTTGCACCGGTTTTGAACCATCCGGCCTTTTTTGTTATTACTGGTATTGCGGGTTCGGGTTTTATGATCTGGATGGCAATCGGTATGTTCAAGAGTCTACCGTTTCTTTCGATCAAAGCACAAACTACAGAAAAAAAGCATTTTCTCCCTTTATCCGGTGCTCTGATGAGTCTTGCAAATCCTTACTGGACTATCTGGTGGGCCACTATAGGATTAGGATATATCATTGGTGCATCTGAATTAGGTATAAAAGGCATTGTTGTTTTTTTTACAGGTCATATTATGGCAGATTTTTTGTGGTACAGCTTTGTATCAACTGCTGTTTATAAGGGGCGCTCTGTTCTTCCTGATATGGCTTACCGACTTCTGATCGGATTATGTGGATGCTTTCTTATTGTATATAGCGTGATTCTGATTTTTAAAAGTATTATCACGATTTTCCAGTAATTTATTTTCTACTCAGATTCTCAAAAACGATTTTAAAGATTACGACATTTACCTTTTCGTTACATTGATAGATAATCCTCATCATTTTTGCTGACGCACTAAAGCGCAATTGAAGAAACTCTGCTGAAATATTGATTTACCTGCAAAGTACATCATTTTTCCAAAACCTTATCATTATTCAGAAATAACGGTAAAAACAGACAAAAGATTATGTTGTACTGATTGTAGCAATAATATCATCTGTTGATGGACGGGTATAATATATCTGATGAACCCGCAGTCCGCTCCCCTGCAGTACAACAAAAACAAGTTTGACATGCATGGAAAATACTGCTGTCACTAATCTTGACTGATTTTATATATTTAAATTGATTGATTATTCTAAAGCGTTGAAAAATAAGATGTTAACAAGATTTAAAATAACCATTCTGCTTTCAATTGAAAACAGTATTTTTTTAAAAACCAAACCTGATTATTCTTTTTTGATTATATTACTTTCCGATGGTAATATAAAGAGAGACTGATTATGCTCAATATCTTCGAATATACTGATTTTAGAAAATATCTGACCGATTATTACGAGGACAGAAAGAAAGAAAACCCAAGGTTTTCGTACCGGCTCCTCACCCTGAAAAGCGGCCTCAATTCCGGTAATTTTGCAAAGATGCTTAAAGGGGAGCGTAATTTAACCATTGAATCTGCAATTCAACTTGCACGGGTTCTTAAACTGAGTAAACGGGAACGGGATTACTTTCAAACAATGATTCTTTTCTGTCAGTCAAAGACTCATGAGGATAAAAAGCAATATTTTGAAGAACTTATGACTTTTAAAGAATCATCTGTATGTATTCTTGATTCAAAAAATTACATGTTTTATGAAAAATGGTATTACACTGCAGTACGGGAAGCTCTTGCGTTTTTTCCCTTATCAGAATATAACTTCGCTGTTCTGGGCAAGAATATCATACCATCAATTTCGGAAAAACAGGTTGCAGAAGCTATTGAGCTTCTTCTCAGCCTTAATCTTATTGAAAAAGACCAAAACGGATTATACAGACGTACAAATATGCTTCTTAGCACAGGAAATGATATCCGCTCAATTACACTTAATAACTTTGTCATTAATACCATGAGACTTGCTGAACAGGCTATAAATACAGGATTAAAAGAGACTAATCTCTCTTCGGTTTCTTTTTCAATTTCAGATAAAGTTTTTTCTGAAGTTCAGGAGGAAATCAGAACCTGCAGACGCAGGATTATGGAAATTGCACAAAATTGCAATTCACCAAACAGAGTATTTCAATTAAATGTACAATTGTTTCCCATGACCGATCGATACGATGGGAGATACTCATGAGAGCATATCGGCTCTTGGTTGCCCTTTTCATTATACAGGCAATGCTTGTTTCTTGCGTGCAGACTGTCAGCCATGGAGGCGGCGGGTCAGAAGTAGAAGTTATCGGATATGTTAATCACTCAAGTGGTGAACCGGCTCCTTTAACCCAGGTTAAATTAATCCCGAAAGATTATGACCCGTTGGTAATGGGTCCTATCCCAGACAGCATGACCGACACCAGTGATACGCAGGGATGTTACAGGTTCAAGGTAACACCCGGTTTTTATAATGTACAGGCAGTTCAGTTAACTGAGCTTACCCGCATACTTGTTACCGGGCTGGAAGTAGCTGGAGATACCACCTCTATAGAGTCAGCTACTCTTCTTGAGCCCGGTGCCGTGAGATTTATTTTGTCCGATAATACAAAAAAAGATGGTCATGTTACGATTCCAGGAACCGATATCCATAAAACCATTCCCGGTGGAAGCAAAGATATTTTGCTCGACTCGGTTCCTGCTGTCGTAATACCAGAAATCCAGTATATTGAAGATGAAAAGGTTGTTTTTGCCAGAAATGATATTCAGGTAAATTCATCCGATACTGCCAAAATAATCAATCCGGAATGGAAATATCAGAAACAAATAAACTTTAATACTACTGCATCTGGTGCGAATGTCAATACTGATATTTATGATTTTGCAGTAATTATAAGGTTATCATCAAGCAATTTCGATTTTACTCAGGCCCGAAATCTTGGAGAAGATATCCGTTTCACATCATTAAATGGCAAATCCCTCTCTTATGAAATCGAAAAATGGAATGCAACAGTTCAGGAAGCTGCGATCTGGGTGAAAATTGATACGATATATGGTAATAATAGTACTCAATCAATTTTAATGTATTGGGGTAACCCGGATGCAGAAGATCAATCAAGCTGTTATGAAGTTTTCGATACTACAGCGGGATTTGCGGGAGTATGGCATTTGAGTGATCAATCGGAGGATCTGTTGTTCCGTGATGCTACAGCTAACCTTTACCATGGTAATTCGGATGGTTCAACGAGGCCATTAACAGATAAAGGAATTATCGGAAACTGCTGTGTATTTGATGGTATTGATGACTTTATAACCATGCCCAATACTGCTGATAGTAAACTAAACTTTCCGGAGAATGGAAATTATACAGTTTCAGCATGGGTTTTTCTGGATTCTCTGGATAATTTGTCACATTCTATTGTCTCCAAAGGATATGAGCAGTATTTCATGCGGTTTACCTATTTCCCCAACGGTGTACCATCGTGGGAATTTGTCGAGTTTAATGAAACCGATAACTGGCAGGCATCATTGACTCCAGCACAAAGCGGGCAATGGGTTTTTCTGACCGGTGTACGCCAGGGGGAAAGTCAGTTACTGTATTGCAACGGAGAACTTGTTGACAGTACAACTGATAACTGGCCTCAGGATTTATCAAGAAACACTGCCAACGATTTACTTATTGGGAAATTTTTTGAGGAAGTTTCCTTCCCTACTCCTGATGGATACTGTTTTTTCAAAGGTTCAATCGATGAGGTAAGAATTATAAATAAAGCGCAAGGTCCGGAGTGGATACGCCTGTGCTATATGAATCAGAGAGATGACAACCGTCTGGTCGTTTTTCAATAATAGTCCGGTAAAGTCTTCGGCCGAGACTGCTACCGGATACTTTAAAACAAAAGAATGTATTTTATTAGTAAAGGGAGGCGTTTATGCATAATTTAAAAAATTGTTTTGTTAAAATGAGTTTTGCATGTCTGTTTATGGTGTTTATCATGTACGCACAAAAACCACAGTTAACACCAAACGATCTGGTGTGCAATGGCGAATCATTTTTTGAAATGACTCAAATTTGTTCAGAACTTTCCAAACTGGCACGGGAAGATGGTGTACTTATCGGAAACGAGGATTTCAAGCAGGTTGCGCAATCTGGCCAACCCATTAACGTTATTAAGAATAACTTTATAGCCTGTAATCCTAAGCCTAAATATCTTGTAACCGATGGTGGTGGCATCGATTTGATGAATGCTAACTGCCAACCCGGTGACAAGAATTGTGGGGCAATTCAAGATTGCAAAAGAGAATTAGAATTGTATATTGATGAAATGAAAAAAGCGGGTGTGAAAGCATTTCTATGGATGGGATATCCTGAAGTTCCAAGTATGCAAAACCTTACAATCAACCAGGCTATATGGACTGAGGTAACTAAGGAACTTATAGCTCAACAAACCGAACCAAAAGCAA
>JAAYEB010000109.1 GCA_012728995.1 Fibrobacter sp.
TCGCCAAACAGGACCGTTCCCTGATTGTACCATGTTATCAAAATGAAATCTCTTTACCCGCTCCACGACCCAACAATGTTTGCCTTGATAGTACTAAAGCTTATGCTTTGGGATTTGAACCGGAATTAGTTAACAAAGCATTGGAAAAGATTACCTTTAGGGGTAGTTGCCAGTTTTTTCGAGATTGTAAATATTAAAATAACGGAGGACGAGGGACTCGAACCCCCAAGGCCGCAAGGCCGGCGGTTTTCAAGACCGCTGGATTACCATTATCCTAGTCCTCCAAAAATTGTGTGATAAATATAGCTCTCAGAACCAAATTTTGCAATCCTTTTTATTTATCAGGCAGACTTTTTCGTAACAATAAATCATAGAATATTGTTTCCCGAAAAAGGTCGCCTAACATTATTAATTCTAACCTTTTTCTAAATATTTACCTTTATATAAGAATTAACATCCTCAGCTTCGTTTCTTTTACCTGATTAGATTCATCTACTTTTTTTTCGATTTGCGTATAATTGTAACTGCTTTTAAAAATGTTTCAAATTGTAACTGTTGAAACATATTCCTTGTTTCATAAAGAAACGATTTTGTCGTTCGATCTTAAATAATATCAATAGGTTGGAATTTTTCAACTGGCACAGTATTTGTTTTATTTGTCTGTCAGAAAAGAAAGTGACAACTTAAAAAAACATAAAAAAAGGAGGTCTTTATGAACACACTGATCAGATACCAGAACCCGTTAAACAGTCTGTCGAACTGGCTTGATGATTTTTTTCCGGGCAATCTGTTTGAATCTCTGGATCGTCAGATACCAGCAAATTCCTGGCCTCGAGTAGACATTACAGAATCTGATGATTCCTACAGAATTCACGCAGATTTACCGGGATTGGAGAAAAAAGATGTTTTCGTAACAGTAGAAAACAACATTTTGCGTATTGAAGGAGAGAAAAACGAAGAACATAAAAAAGAAAAAGGGAAATACTACCATCTAGAAAGAAATTATGGCAAGTTTTGCAGATCATTTACACTACCAGAAGGAATTGATACTCAGAAGATTAATGCTGTAATGAAAAATGGTGTTCTGGAACTTACAGTCCCAAAAACAGAAAAAGCACAACCTAAATCAATTGAGATTAAGGTGAATTAAATTAAAGCAAAAAGGGCAGTATGATATACTGCCCTTTTTTATTTTTTCCTTAACGGTCAATCCATTACCAGACTTCGACTGATTTGAACATACAATAAGTTGATCACCCTGTTGATTAATTCTGTTATACTAACAGATCACTGTCACATCAACAGACTTCTTCACAAAATTATTTATCCGAAAGGTATTCAAGAACAATTTTCAGTATTCTTCTTATAGGTTCGGCTGCACCCCACAAGAGCTGATCTCCAACAGTAAAACCTGCCAGATATTGTGGACCGATATTCATTTTATGAAGACGTCCGATCGGAACGGAAAGTGTTCCGGAGATTGCAGCCGGCGATAACTCTTTTAGTGTTTCCTCTTTTGAATTCGGAATTACTTTGACCCATTCGTGATCTGAAGAAATCATTGCTGTAATTTCATCAAGCGGAACATCCTTGTTCAATTTGATTGTCAAACCCTGGCTATGGCAGCGCATTGCTCCTACACGTACACAAATTCCATCAACAGGAACAGGGTTTTTTAATCCCAGAATCTTATTTGTCTCTGCAAAACCTTTCCACTCTTCTCTTGTCTGCCCATTTTCCATGGGCTTATCAATCCAGGGGATAAGACTTGCTGCCAGTGGAGCACCAAAATTATCGATTGGCAATCCTGAACCTCTTAATTCCGATGTAAGAACTTTATCAATTTCAAGTGCTTTGGATGCTGGATTTGAAAGAAGATCTTTCGCAGCATTTGAAAGATGCGACATTTGTGAAACCAGTTCTATCATGTTTCTGGCTCCTGCTCCTGATGCTGCCTGGTAAGTCATTGCAGAGATCCACTCAATGAGATTTCTTCTGAATAATCCCGCCAATGCCATCATCATCAAACTCACAGTACAGTTTCCACCTATAAAGTTTTTGACTCCAGACAGCAATGCTTTGTCTATCAAATCCCGATTTACCGGATCAAGAACTATTATACTTTCACTGTCCATTCTCAGTGCAGATGCCGCATCGATCCAATATCCTTTATAACCATTTTTACGTAATTCCGGATAAATTTCGTTTGTATAACTACCCCCCTGACATGTTACAATAATATCGAATTTAGACAATTCCTTTAAATCTTTTGCATCTTTTAAAGGGGGAGTATCAAAACCTAATGAAGGACCTTTTTGTCCAACCTGAGAAGTAGAAAAAAAACAGGATTCAAATCCATTAAAATCATTTTCCGCCAGCATTCTTTCCATGAGTACAGAACCTACCATACCCCGCCAGCCAACAAATCCGACTCTGATCATAGAAATCCTCTCACTTGAGTATTTTTTTTAGAAACTACCCTAAAATAATAATCTCCAATAACTATGAAAATTTAAAATAATCTACTTGTGGTCCGGATGATCACTCAGAAATATCGGTTATTTCCTTTTGTTGAGAAAACCCTTCCCAAAGATTTTAATAAGCTTTTCTTTAAAAAATCTTAAAAGTTATAATCCAGGTTTTTAAAAATAGATATAGATAGTTTAAATTTTCCCTGTAAAAGTAGATTTTCGCTGCTTTTTAATGATTCAGGAATAAATATTAGTTAAAAACCAAGGTTGTACTCCTATTTTTTATTCATCTCGAATAGAAACAGGTGGAGCTAAAATTTCTGAAAGAATTACTGCTTTTCTCAAATCATTATGAGAAAGACTGATCGGGATTTTATCTTCTCTATAAGTTCCGTAAATTTTTTCAAGATTCTTCTGTTCTTGAATTCTCTCTCTTTGTTCTTCTGCTTTAAATATTTCAGCATTACGATCTTTTAGAGCAACAACAGATTCTTCCTTTTTTTTGTTCTTCTGGCTTATTACAGTTTTTGGCAAAGGTTTTTCTGTTTTACCACCCATCCCTCCAAAAATTATCTCCAGCGACCTTTTCAATTCTTCTCCTGCAGGTATTTTTTCTCTTGACTTAATTTCAGAATCATTTTTTGGAGAATTGTTGGTATCAGGAACTTGATTACCTTTTTTAGCATTAGCAAAAAAGGTAATCACAAGCCAGAATAAAAATATTAAAATTGGAAATATTGTCTCGAGGAGACGTAAAATACCTGATTCATCCATTAAAAAAACTCCTTAAATTCAGGATGCCCTGTCTTTACCTGAATCTTTTTGCTGAGTCCCAAGTGATTCTCTCATTTGTGTATCTGCAAGTATATTTTTCATGCGATAGTAATCCATAACACCTAACTGACCTTTTCTGAATGCATCTGCCATAGCCATCGGTATTTCAGCTTCAGCACTCACCACTTTAGCCCGCATCTCCTGTACCTTTGCACGCTGTTCCTGTTCTGCAGCTATAGCCATTGCCCTTCTTTCCTCTGCTTTTGCCTGAGCAATCTTCTTATCTGCTTCAGCACGATCTGTTTCCAGCACTGCCCCGATATTTTTGCCTACATCAACATCAGCAATATCGATCGACAGAATTTCAAACGCTGTACCTGCATCCAGCCCTTTTTCCAGAACTCGTTTTGAAATTGAATCCGGGTTTTCGAGAACCTGTTTGTGATTAACTGCTGAACCGATAGTTGTAACAATACCTTCTCCGACACGAGCTAAAACGGTCTCTTCACCTGCACCTCCGACAAGCCTGTCAATGTTTGCCCTGACAGTTACCCTGGTAATGGCCGTAAGCTGAATTCCGTCTTTTGCAACTGCGGAAACTCTCGGTGTTTCAATTACTTTAGGGTTAACACTCATCTGAACAGCCTCAAGTACATTGCGCCCGGCTAAATCAATTGCCGCAGCCCGTTTAAAAGGCAAAGGTATATTTGCTTTATCTGCTGCAATCAGTGCCTGAACAACTCTTAAAACGTTTCCGCCAGCCAGATAATGTGACTCAAGTGTATCTGTATTTATTTCCAGACCCGCTTTTACAGCCATGATCTGAGTTTCAACAATCAATTTGGGTGGAACTTTACGAAACCGCATGAATACAATGTTTAACAGACCAACATGCGCATCCGATATCAGCGCCTGCATCCATAAAGACAATGCTGATCCAATAAAAAAGAATACAACCAGAACAGCAACAACCAGAACGAGCAATAAAATTGCATTAAAACTCATGCTTTCCCATCCTTTCAGGATTATTCAAATAATCTGTTTTGTATAAGTCAAAATCATGATAGAATTCAATTGTATTAACAAGCAAAAATGTAAAAGAAATATCAATCAGGGTAAATTCTCTTTTTGATCTGTTCCAGAACTATATCTATATACAATATATTATTTATTGAACTCTAAAGATAATTTTAAATTAAACTTAATCATTAAAAATTTTGTCTACCATTATTTTGTTACCATTTACCGACACAACTTTTACCCTGGTTCCTTTTTCAATATAATCCCCTCTGCTGATAACATCGGTCCTGGAATTTTCAATCAAAGCAATTCCAACAGGGTATAAATCTGTAACAGTTTTACCCTCTTTTCCGATTAGAATTTTATAATCATTCGAATCTTCTTCTTTATCTTTTAGAGTCGTTCTTAGTGTTACTGGTGAAGCAGCAAGCAATTTAATTCCAACAATTACCAGTATTGGCAAAAACAGGATATCTATAAAAACAAATACAAATCCTGCGGTGACAGAAACAGTTGTAAAGACCATATACAAGGAATAACCAA
>JAAYEB010000110.1 GCA_012728995.1 Fibrobacter sp.
AGGGCCCACCTCCATCACAAAGAGAGTTAGCAGGACACACTGCGCTCGGCGAACATGATGATCAAAAGTTTTAAAAAATACCTTAACATCTATAAATTTGCAGGTGCTGCTCAACATAACGGCCGCGGAATTCTTATTTTCTCAATATACTGAAGTAGATATCGATTAAGAAAATTACAAATCCCAATAGGAATATAAATTTCAAACAATTTCCAATCAATAATAATCCAAATTCACAAACCCGGATTATGTGCTGACATCTTATTATTAATTGTTCAATTCAGTAAAAAGTGAAAGTTTGTAATTTCTATCTTATTGTTTCCGATTATATCCGATTGTTTGTAATTTTATTCCGATTATTTCTGATTGGTTTCCGATTTCTCTTCCTGTTTCGAATTTCGTATTTTTTCTGCTTGTTTTCCTGCTTTTTCTTTGGTTTTGTTTCGTATTTCGTGTTTAGTATTTCGAATTTTCCTAATCGTTTTGTTTCGAATTTCGTATTAATTATTTCGAATTTTATTTAGTTACAACGTCCAATTATACTCTAAATTGCGACAACAAACTCTTGAGACTTTCCGAAAGTTTTGCCAGCTCATCCACACTTGTTTTAATCTGTGCGATTCCACGTGAGTTATCTTCCAGCCCACTACTGACATTACCGACAGTTTGAGTGATTTCTGAAAGACCCTGTGCAGATTCATTTACATTTTTTGCTACTTCCTGGGCACCTTCACTGACTCCTGCAACATTTTTTGAGATTTCATTAATGGTTGCACTCTGCTGTTCTACAGAACTTACGATAGTTTGCGAAATAGTATTCACCTCTTCAATAACCCTCGTTACCTCACCTATTGCATTAATGGCAGATTCGGCATTGTTCTGCATGTCTTCGATCTGTTTTACGATATCCTGTGTTGCCGTTGTAGTCTGTTTTGCAAGTTCCTTTACTTCATTGGCAACAACAGCAAACCCCTTACCTGCTTCACCAGCCGATGCAGCTTCAATGGTTGCATTTAAAGCAAGCAGGTTAGTCTGATCTGCAATATCATTTATCACCTCAACAACTTTACTTATTGATTTGGCAGCAGCTCCAAGCCGGTTCATGACCTCTTTACCATTCTGTGCATGATTGTTAGCTTCCTCTGCAATACCAAGTTCTTTCTGGCAGTTTCTTGAAACCTCATTCAATGATGCACTCATCTCTTCAATTGCAGTTGCTACTGAATGAGCAGAATTTGACATCTGTTCTGCAGCAGCAGAAATACTATTTACATTTGTTGTAGCCTGCTCAGTTGCAGAAGCAGCATTCATGGTTTGTGCATTCATCTTCTGCGCATTGGCATCAATTTCTGCAGATACCGAAAAAAGTTCAGTTGCAGATGATGCAACAGTTTCGGCATTACCGGTTACGGATCGGATCATATCCTGAATTTTTTCAACAAATTTGTTAAAATGATTTGCCATTTCACCAATTTCATCATTTGAGTTTACATTCAGACGCTTTGTAAGATCTCCATTACCTTTTGAAACATCTTCCAGCATTGAATTCAAAAGATTGATCGGTTTTACAATCGTTTTTGAAATAAAAGCTGACAAAAGAGCACCAGCAATTATAAAAATTATAGACAGGATTATAAGAAGGTTACGCATTCTGTAAATTCGACTGAACGCATCTTTTTTAAAAGCACCTACAGCAATAGACCATTCCGTACCCTCAATTGGAGAATATCCGAAAAATCTCTCAGACCCCATAAAGTTGTACTCATCATAACCGGTTTCCCTGTTAATCATTTTTTCAAACATTCCTGCAAGCCTGGTGTACACCTGATCGGTTTTTGCTTCTTCAATAAAATTCCTTTGATCCAGAACAAAATCCCTGTTCTCATGTGCAATTAATGTGCCCTCGCCATTGATTACATAAGCATATCCTCTTTCACCAAATCCGATCTCATCTGCAATCCGGCTCAACCATAAACCATCAATACGTGCCGCAAGAACCGCAGATATTTGCCCATCCATATTTCTGACCGGTGCGGATATAATCATCTCCACTGAACCGGTTTCCTTATTGATTAAAATATCAGAAAAAACGGTATTACCTTTTAAGG
>JAAYEB010000006.1 GCA_012728995.1 Fibrobacter sp.
TCATTAGCTGGTTATGGTTATATTATGTCTTGTGTTAGTGGTGTTAATCCCGGCAAAACTTCTATTCAAAAAAACATAGATAAAATGGTAAAGCAAATTCTGAAGAAAAGTCCATTCGCATTTTCCAGAAAACGCGGCTGAAAATAATGTAAACTGATAAAAAATCAGGGTATGTTTAGGGTATGTTTAGGGTATGTTTATTGTGAGTTATTATGAATTGTTTTAGCCAATTATTTTTGTGGATCAATAAATGTGAATTAAAAAAAAGGTTTTCGGATCATGAGTTGGTTTCTTTTTTTCTGAATTTTACAATCTTGCTTTCCAGTTTATTTTCGCCAGAAATGGCCTTTTTTGTATTTTCATTAGCATTTGATTTTTCCAGATCTTCAGACATCTTACCAATACTGATTTTCAGGATGCGAATTTCATGAGATCTTTCTGAATTCTGGAATCGTCCTTTGACTACGTGTGGAGGTTGTAATTTTAATACCTGAACTGCAGGTGGAAATGTATCAAGACTTACAAAGTGCATCCACAGCCATTTTCCAGCAGGTTTTGACTCCTCATCTTTAACATATCCAATACAGATTCCATATCCTCTGAATGACCAGCCTTCTTCTTCCTGAAGAATTTTGTCGTGTGGTATCTCGCGAATCAGCATACAGAAGATATCATTTTCAAATGGAAAATCAGTTATCTCTTCAGTTGTTACATATCTGGATGCAAGTTCGATTATTTCATCTCTGGATATCCCCATAAATTCACCTCAGATCTAAAGACATGTATAATGTAACTGAATATGGAAAACGAACAGGTAGTCTATCAAGTACTTTATTAAAATAGCCGAAAAATTTGTATATGGGAATCAAGGATAAACAATTGTAGAATTATACTAACCTTAACAGTCCGGGGTTAACTGTAAAATAGAAATTAATTCCTGAATGAAGAAGATTAATTTATGATTACAGTGAGAGCGAAACTATAGCAGAAAGGGCATTATTTCCAACTAGGTATTATCTATCTATCTTTTTCGGATTGCTGTCGTAATCGTAATCTCCAATATTTCACGAAGCAGACTGCGTAAAGGATCGTCTGATTAGGTTATGGATTATCTCTATATTCATTACATTTGCAGGAATTATAGAGAAAAACTGGAAAATATGAAAAGCGAAAATTGAGGGTTAATCTAATGATTAGATCTGTATTTCTCCCGTTTATAATTCATTCTTTACTATTTGCTCAACATCAGCCTGTTACTGGATTTAATGGCGCACAATGGGGGAGTCAACCAGATGAAGTAAGAACGGCAACTGGTGTCAAAAACTGGTCTCAAATGCCTGTAAAGGAATTTCCGGAGCAGATGAATATAAAAATATTTTCTTCAAACACCACTATTGCCGGTTATCCTGCCGTAGTCAGATACTATTTCTGGAACGATCTTTTTTTTCAGGCTACTACTTCATTTATTTTCAATGAACTGGAAAACTTTGATTTTAATTATAACGTTTATCGTAGTGTAAATGAATACTATAGTGCAATCAGAAACAAGACCATGGGTTTTGTGCATGAAATATACAGATTGCTGGAAAGTAAATATGGTAAAAAAAAGCCTGTTTTTAAAGATCTGAATCCATTAGAAATATTTTCAAAACTTGATTCTTATTTGAAACTTGAGAGGTGGAACCTCAGATATCATCCTTATGATTATTATCAGCATATTGTAACTTCGGCATACGCCAGGTGGGATTTTCCAAAGAGCAGGATTATTTTTTCCATTAATATTTCCGCACCGGATAAAAGATTTGATTATATTCTTTCAGCAGCATCTCTTGAAATGAAAAGAGCTATAGATGATGAAATTGAGCAGTTCAGATTAAGTGGGTTTTAGATTGTTCATATTCCACCGGAATTTATTTCAGATATTAAATTTGGGGGTTTCATCAGGAATGAAAGTTGATTTATTTTTCTATTACCTGCTGCGTGAGACACAGGTATAAAATATTCAATGGCTTTTTGTCATATAATTTGAAATTTTGGGATTTATCTGTACTTTCAGGTATCAATGATCAAGTAATAACCCCAACTATGTGAATTTGAATACTGTAGGATATCGAATAATGTTATAATGAGTGAAAATCACACTAAAACAGGAGGCTTTATGGATAATGTTTGGGAGAAAGTGAAAAAAAGTTTCAGAGAAGGTGCAACACTTTCAATGGAAAAAATTGAAGAATTTACAAAGATTGGAAAGCTTAAAGTGGAAGAAATGGCTGCCAAAAGGAAAATAGAGCGAAATTTTATTGATATGGGGGAACGGACATTCGATTTAATTGAAGAAGGTAAAAAGGATACAATTGGTGACGATTTAACAATAAAAAAGGCAGTAGAAAATATAAATGTTCTTCGTGATGAACTTGTAAGTATAGAAAAAAAGATTAAAGAGATTCAGGAAGAAAACAAAAAAAACAAAGAGGAACAGACCGAATCTGAAAGTGAAACAACTGGTTATTAATTAATGGGTAAAAAGACGATTCTTATTGTTCCGCCACGGGGAGTTTCGGTTAAAGCTTTTCGCATACGTCTTTCTGTGGCGGTTATCTTTTTTTCAATTGTTATATTAGGGTTCGCAGGATATTTCATACCTTTTGATATATTTACCCTAAATGAAGCAGAACAGAACCAGCACAAAAATCTTACAGAACAAAATAAGGCTTTGCTTCAAAAAATCCTGTCTACATTGCGTTTATTGAATAATCTAAAAGAACAGGTTACCCGTCTTGAAGGAAAACGTGAAGTAGTTTTAAATTATGGAATAATTGACAGTGAGTCGTTATCAGAAGAAAAAAAGGTAATAGATCTGGTCGGATTAGAGGGTGATGTTCTTTTAAGATATGCAAAGAATCAGGAATACCGGTTAAAACAGTTTCTTTCTGGTATAGGTGAAAACAACAACGTGTTTGACAGTATTCCAGTGATTTATCCGGTCCCCAAACCATATGTTGTTTCCAGAACCTTTGGCCTGTCTAAAGATCCTTTTACATCAAAAGAAAAATGGCATTATGGAGTGGATTTTGTAGCTGAAAAGGAAACACCTGTTTATGCGACTGCTTCAGGTGTTGTAAAACGTTTTGAAAATCATCCAATATGGGGAATGCGGCTGTATCTTGATCATGCAAATGATTTCAGCACTGTTTATGCGCATCTTGGAAGCTGCAAAGTAAGATACAAGGGGAAAAAGGTTACCAGAGGTGAGATAATTGGCACTGTTGGAATTAGTGGCCTTAGTACAGGACCTCACCTTCATTATGAAGTCTGGCATAATGGCACAGCGAAAAATCCGGAAGATTATTTCTTTCCAGAAACAGAGTTTGCAGAAATTTTCAAGGGAGAGGCGCAATAACAGTTCATATCCCCGGTAATCCGGGTATGTCACTGTTTAGCTGAAGTTTGATCCGGAAAAAAGATTGTTTACATTTATAATATTGCTTTTACAATCATAATCAGTATTGCTAATGCGATTATGATTAAAATAAACAAATAATTTTGTTTTTTTGGTGGGGTCCAGTAAGTTATGCTTGCAGGATTATTTGAGTATTGTGAAATGATGTCCTGGGGAGCTCTGTCAGAGATACTTCTTAAAACAGAAAAAAGATCATAATTAAATTCAGCAGCATTATTATACCGGTTTTTCGGTTCCAGGGCCATTGATTTATTGATTATGGATAAAAGCTGTCTGGGTACAGGGATACCGCATGATTCGACAGGCCGGTATTGGCCTTTTGTTTTTTTCTGCACAAGTTCTGAAAGCGTTTTTTGTGGAAAAGCTCTGCATCCCGTTACCATTTCATAGAGCACTGTGCCCAAGGAAAAAATATCACTTCTTAAATCAAGTTTGTTGCTGCTTAATTGTTCTGGACTTAAATATACCAGTGTTCCCATTATTTTTGCACCGACTGTGTGAAGACTTACTTCACTTGGTCGTGCAATACCAAAATCCATCAGTTTGACGATGCCATCTTTTGAAAAAAAAATGTTTTCTGGTTTTATGTCGCGATGGATAAGCCCTTTATATACTTTTCCGTAAAGAGTATAATCTTTATTGTGAGCGTATTGGAGCGCCTGGCAGACAGAATATGCTATTGAGAGTGCTACTGAAAGAGGAAGCCGGGATCTTTGACTTATCATGCTTTTTATTGAAACTCCATCAACAAATTCCATTTCAATAAAGGGAATTTGCTGATCGATAAGGCCTATGTTATGAATTTCGATAATGTTTGGGTGATGAATATCTGCAAGAATTTTTGCTTCAGTAAGAAATCTCTCCCTTGCTTCCTTGTTTGAATACTTTTTCAGAACTTTTACAGCTCTGATTACCTCCAGTCCTTCATGCCAGACTTTATACACATTGGAACTGCCACCTTCACCGATCTGGAGGAGTACTTTATTAGGTCCGATTTTGTCATCTGGTTTTAAAATCTTTGGGCTTTGAGTTTTATATGGGTTTTTGACCTGTTTTTCGATATTTACTTTTTGTAACTGTTCTCCGTCTTGATTGGAATCACTCATAAATTTTACCTTTTGGTAGAAATGTGCTATATTAAGGGATTATTTTCAGAAAAACAGTGAACACAATTAAAATATCATTTTTTTAATCCGGAAAACACATAAAATTTGATAAATGGCTATAAATGCAGGAAAAATTCTAGTTATTCGTTTTTCATCTATGGGAGATGTAATCCTCACAGCTCCATTATTTTCGGTTCTAAAAAACCATTTTATCGGTTGCAGTATTACCTTTCTCACAGATACAAAATACGTTGAACTGTTTTCTGAAGATAAACATTTAAGTTCTGTAAGAGGAATTTCAAAAGATGAAGAAATTTCAACATTTGCGGTATCTCAGCAAAACTGGGATCTTGTAATTGATCTTCAGAATAACAGAAGAAGCTGCAGGGTAGTTAATGGATTACGATTTAAAAAACGGACCTGTAGATTTGATAAACTTCATTTAAAAAGGACAATGTTACTTTTTACACGCATTAATCTGTATAAAGCAGATGAGCATGTAATTACCCGGTATATAAGGTCAGTTAAGGAACTATCGGCAAAACCGTTTTCATCTCCCAGGTTGTTGTTCAACAAAAAGATACCCCAAAGAATTGAACAAATGTTGCAGTATGGAAAGATAAAGCGTCCATTAATAGCATTTTTTCCATTTAGTGCCTGGAAAAACAAAGAATGGATAGAGAATTATTATATCACTGTCGGTCGTTATTTTATGATAAAAGGCTGGATTACTGTAATTATGGGTGGTCCATCTGATCGTGAAAGAGCAGAAAACATGTGTAGGTTAATTGGGAAAAGGTGTTTTTCTTTAGCCGGGAAAATTTCATTATATGAGTGCGGGCAGGTATTAAGTAATTGTGCTCTTGCTTTGGGAAATGATACTGGTTTGTCTCATCTTGCACGTGCTTGTGGCGTAAAGGCAGGTATCGTATATGGACCAACTACTTATCATTTAGGTTTTTATCCAGTCAAAAATCCTCCATTTGTAGTTTTTGAGAAAAAGCTTTTTTGCAGACCATGTCATGCTCACGGTGGAAATAAATGTTTAAGATTAAACAAACAATGCATGCGAGATGTTAAACCCGATGAGGTGATAAGGGGATTGTTATATTTGTTTTATTTGAATGATCCGGTTTCTTCAGAAACTCAAACTTGACAATGCCGTTTCCGGTCATCATTTTTATAACACAAAATTTTCTGTTCATCTGGAATAAAACAAATGATACCGCAGATAAAAATTCCAATTATTATATTTATACTTATCATCATGCCCTTGTATTCAAATCCTTCAGAAAACGATTTTAACAGGTTTTTAGCGGGAATCATTTTTTTAAAAGCTAATGACACGATCGATCCGGAGTCGAAAGTTGAAAAATATATTCAACTTAAAGAGATTACCGGCATAGAGGCTTCTGATGCAGTACAGTATCTGGAAAAATACAGGAGTAAACCTCAGAAATTCAAAGCTGTTTTTGATTCAATGAAAAGTTTAATAACCGATAACCCCAAACAGAAAAGGAAAAAGGAGTAATTATGGCTGGAGATATAAAAATAATTACAGATGATTCTTTTCATTCTGAAGTTATATCAAGTGAATTGCCGGTAGTTGTGGATTTCTGGGCGCAGTGGTGTGGACCATGTAAAATGTTGACACCAATAATTGAAGAATTGGCTTCCGAATATAAAGATTCAGTTGTTATCGGCAAAGTTGACATAGATACAAACCCGCAATCTGCCCAAAAGTATGGTATTATCAGTATACCTTCCTTGTTGTTTTTTAAAAACGGTCAGATAGTAGATCAACATACTGGTTTGTTAG
The DNA here is from genome assembly GCA_012728995.1 of Fibrobacter sp. Lineage (GTDB taxonomy): Bacteria > Fibrobacterota > Chitinivibrionia > Chitinivibrionales > Chitinispirillaceae > JAAYEB01. The sequence goes on from JAAYEB010000006.1 coordinate 6,386, forward strand.
CCAAGGGACCGCTAAAAGAAAAAATTGAAAACCTTTTAAACAAATAGAATAAATCGAATGCGAATTGTTACACTTAATCCACCATTTTTTTCAAAATATTCCAGAGAATCCCGTTCACCCGCTGTTGCCAGAAGTGGCACATTGTACTATCCGATGTGGTTAGCATACGCAACCGGATATCTTGAGAAGGCGGGCCATGAAGTGTTATTGATTGATGCTACTGGGGCTTCCATAGATCGTAATGAAACCGTAAAAAAAATTAAAAAGTTTAATCCCGCTATGGTGGTTATTGATACTTCAACACCAAGTATTTACAACGATATTGATGTGGCAAAAGCTCTTAAGGAAAAGATTCCGTCTTTGTATGTGGTCTTGGTTGGAGTACATGTTTCTGCCCTTCCTGAGCAGACTCTGGAAATTAGTGATCAGATTGATGCAGTTGCTTTTGGAGAGTATGATGAGACTCTGGTTGAACTCGCAGCAATGTTGCAAAACAAAAATACAACCGACCGGGCTTTGGAAAAGATAAGCGGACTGGCATTTCGATCCGAAAATGGATCTATCGTAAAAAATAAGGTTCGCCCGTATATTGAAGATCTGGATGGGATTCCGTTTGTATCATCTGTATATAAAAAATATCTTGATATTGATCCATATTTCTATGGCCACAGTCGTCATCCGCTGGTAGTAATAGTAACAGGCCGCGGTTGTCCTTATAAATGTACATATTGTGTTGTTCCCCAGACATTACAGGGACATCGATACCGGAAAAGATCAATAGAATCAATTGTTGAGGAATTTTTATATATCCAGAAAAATTTCCCTGGTATAAAAGAGATAATGATTGAAGATGATACATTGACAGCAGACAGGAATAGATGCAGGGCGTTGGCTAATGCGCTTATTGATGCAAAAGCGACTAAAATTCCGTGGTCTGCTAATTCCCGGGCTGATGTCGATTATGAAACAATGAGAATAATGAAAAAAGCCGGATGCAGACTCTTTTGCGTAGGCTTTGAGAGCGGGGACCAGTCTATTCTTGATAATATTAAAAAGTCAATTACATTGGAACAGATCAGAAAATTTATTAAAGATGCTTCGAAAGCCAAAATCCTTGTTCATGGATGCTTTATGGTAGGGAACAGGGGAGAAACAAAAGAAACACTGGAAAAAACGCTTGCATTAGCAAAAGAATTAAATCCTGATACAGCTCAGTTTTTTCCAATTATGGTGTATCCAGGAACGAGTGACTATCAGTATTATAAAGAAAAGGGCTGGATAGTAACACAGGATTTTCGAAAATGGATTACAGATAAAGGCCTTCATTCTTCTGTGGTTTCAAATCCGGATTTAAGTTATGAGGAATTGGTGACTTTTTGTGCAAGAGCACGAAAAGAGTTTTATCTCAGACCTAAATACTTCTTTTCAAAAACTGTTCAGATAATTACTCACCCGTCAGAAACAAAACGCATAATAAAAGCTGGTTTTACATTCTTCAAATACATGTTTATATCGCCTGAAGGAAAATGAATCAAACAGTTATTTTAATAACCGAAATCGTATTCTGGATTTCAATATTTTTAATTGGTTATTCTTACTTTTTATATCCTCTTACTCTGATTATTATTGAAAAAAAGTTCAGAAAGCCAGTAAAACAAGATAAAAACTATTATCCCAGCATCGGTGTTTTAGTTCCGGCATATAATGAAGAAAAAGTAATAGCTAAAAAAATTCAGAATATTTTATCAATCGATTATCCTTCTGATAAGCTTGAAATATGGGTTGGTTCCGATAATTCGAGTGACAAAACTGATGAAATCGTATGCAGCTATAATGATAAAAGAATAAAACTATGGGTATCTGCCGACAGAGTCGGTAAAACCGGTATTCTTAACAGAATCGCCACATTAATTGAAACAGATATAATATTGTTCACTGATGCCAATACTTTTCATAATCCTGATTGTCTTAAGGCGATTGCCAGAAATTTCGCTGATCCGCTAATAGGAGGTGTTGCTGGCCATATTAAACATGTTTCAGAGAAGATTGAAGAATTCGGTGAAAATATTTACAGAAAATTTGAATCAAAACAAAAATATATTGAAGGCAGTTTGCACAGTACTATTTCGGCGTTTGGTGGATTTTATGCAATACGGAAAGAACTATTCAGTCCAATTCCTGATAACGCATACTCAAATGATGATGTCTTGATACCCATGAACGTTATCCGCAAGGGTTACAGGGTCATATATGAGCCAGAAGCTGTTTCGCAGGAAGATATGACAGGTGATGTTTCAAGGGAGTTTTTAAGGCGTGTAAGAATCGGGGCCGGAAATTTTCAGGCTTTTTTCTGGTTGCTTGATTTCTTGAATCCATTTATCGGATGGCCATCATTCTGTTATATCTCCCATAAGGTGACAAGATGGTTTTCACCTTTTTTCCTTCTTTTTGCTTATATTAGTTGTGGATTACTTTTTTACTATAAACCTGTAGACATGTATAGAATGATCTTTGCCGCAGGGTCAATAATACTGTTGAGCGGATGCCTTTTCAAAGTAATCCCGTTAAGAATTACCCGTCATATCTATTATTTTCTTGTGATGAATGTTGCGTTAACCCTGGGTTTTTTCAGGTATTTAAAAGGTATAGAATCTGCTGCATGGTCTCGAACTGAACGAACATAATCTGGGCTGAATTGAGAGAGATTATACAAGTTTTGCTAATTTTTGGTGGATTTGATGAGGCTCCCTTATGTAGCAAATAATGAATCATTCAAATCACATATACCATATCGTTAGATCGGTTTTTAATTATATACAGATAATACCTGATCCTGGTTTTTTGTACAGGCATGGTTTATAAAATATGGTCATTAAAGAAACCGGCCGTTAGAGACCGGTTTCTTTGAGAGTTGATTATTTGGTCATTAATATTCATCCATACCACCCGGAGGCATACCTGCACCTCCCGGAATATTTTCTTTCTTTTCCGGTTTTTCGGAGATAACACATTCTGTTGTCAGTACCAGACTTGCTATACTTGAAGCGTTTTCCAGGGCTGTACGTGTAACTTTTGTCGGATCGATAACGCCTGCATCAAGCATATCTTCAAAAGTATCAGAATATGCATTGTAACCATATCCACCTTTGTTGCTTTTTACCTGGTTGGCAATAACAGATGCTTCTTTACCTGCATTTGTAGCAATGAGGCGTAAGGGTTCTTCACAGGCTCTTCTAATAATATTTACACCAATAGTTTCATCACCTTCAACTTTAACATTGTCTAAAGCGGCTGATGCTCTGATAAGAGCGACACCACCCCCTGCTACTATTCCTTCTTCAACAGCTGCTCTTGTTGCATGAAGAGCATCTTCAACACGAGCTTTTTTCTCTTTCATTTCAGTTTCAGTTGCAGCACCTATCCTCAGGACAGCAACACCCCCTGCGAGTTTTGCAAGTCGTTCCTGAAGTTTTTCGCGGTCGTAATCGGAAGTAGTTTCATCGATTTGTTTTCGAATCTGATTTATTCTTCCTTTGATATCTTCTGTTTTGCCAGCACCTTCGACTATGGTTGTATTTTCTTTGTCTATAACAATTCTTTTGGCATTTCCTAAAGAATCGATAGTAGTGTTTTCAAGTTTAAATCCGGCTTCTTCAGAAATGACAATGCCTCCTGTCAACACTGCAATATCTTCAAGCATTGCTTTTCTGCGGTCTCCGAAACCAGGTGCTTTTACAGCAGCAACTTTGAGGGTGCCTCTGAGTTTATTGACAACCAGAGTCGCAAGAGCTTCACCTTCAATATCTTCTGCAATGATCAGGAAGCTTTTCCCCATTTGAGCTATTTTTTCGAGCAATGGCAGAAGGTCTTTCATGGCACTGATCTTTTTATCGTGAATCAAAATCACTGGCTCTTCAAGAACACATTCCATGTTCTCCGGATTAGTTACAAAGTATGGTGAAAGGTAACCGCGATCAAACTGCATACCTTCAACGACTTCCAGAGAAGTATCCATACTTTTGGCTTCTTCAATTGTAATAACTCCATCTTTGCCAACCTTTTCCATTGCGTCGGAAAGTAAATCACCGATATCCCGGTCGTTATTTGCACTGATTGTTCCAACCTGCGCAATCTCTTTTTTTCCAGAAATTGTACGGGAATCTTTTTTCAATTGTTCAACTATAGCTGCAACAGCTTTATCCATTCCCCGACGAATAGCCATTGGATCTGCACCAGAGGTAACATTTTTAATTCCTAACCGTGCAATTACCTGTGCAAGTACAGTTGCGGTTGTGGTTCCGTCACCAGCGACATCAGAAGTTTTTGATGCAACTTCTTTGACAAGTTTTGCACCAATATTTTCGAATTTTTCTTCAAGTTCTATCTCTTTTGCGACTGTAACACCGTCTTTGGTTACAGTTGGAGAACCCCAGCTTTTTTCAAGAACTACATTACGTCCACGGGGACCGAGTGTAACTTTTACAGCATTTGCCAGGGTATCGATACCTTTTAGAAGTTTCTCACGTGCTGAAATGTCAAAAGCAAGCATTTTTGCCGCCATATAGAATTACTCCTTTTCAAATGCAGATGATTTACGTTAGTTGTAACGAAACGATAAAGACAAGATATTATAAAACAGCAAGAACATCACTTTCACGTACAATAAGATAGTCATTACCATCAATAGAGATATCAGTTCCCGAGTATTTTCCAAATAAGACTTTATCACCTTTTTTGAGACTCATTTCTATCTTTTGTCCTTTTTCATTTGTTTTTCCCGGGCCAACTTCAACAACTTCTCCTTTCTGAGGTTTTTCTTTTGCTGCATCGGGAATAATAATACCGCCAGCACTCTTTTCCTCAGCTTCCATGGGTTGGATTATTACACGATCTTCAAGTGGCTTTACGTTCATATAAACCTCCATTAAAAAGATTTGGTAAATAGGATTGATCAGATTTGGCAAGTCTTTTAGCAAATAACATGCCTATAATTACTGGCATGAAAAACAGAACAGTAAAATGAGTTTTATTTACCCAAAGAACTATTTTTTGCTGAATTGTTAAAAAATGTTTGTTTAACAATGAAACAGTTGTTTCGTTATAAAACATCGATTCGTTGTTGCAATGAAAAAAATAGTGCAGTCTCTTTTGATTACTGTACCAGAGTTTTTACCAGGTGCTGCAAAAAAGATCTGCATGAAAGGATTGTTTAATTCAAGTAATGGTAACTTGAGGGACTCTTCCGCGCAAATCGAAATTTTCAAAAGGTATACGTTTTGAAAGATCTGGAGTATCCTGTGTGCAGGAAGCAGGAAGCATGTCTTTGTATTTGGTTAAAAAATGTGAAGCATATTTTTTCCAGGAAATATCAAAAGAGCCTCCCGAAAGGTGTTTTACCAAAATATCCCAGGTAACTATCAGTTTATGACTTTTTCGTATTTGCATACAGATATCAAGATCGTAAAAATGGAATCCGTCAAAATTTATTTCATCAAATTGGATTTTTTCAAAAAGACTTTTTCGTATTGCAAAAAAAAGTCCATCAACAGCAACTACCTCTGAATCACTGCGATCCTGATTGAAAACGGTTAAGTTATAAACGGAACCATTATTTAGTTCATGAATGACATGTCCACGAATGAAGGGGCGGCCTGCAAGAACCCATGCCGGATTATCAGGAAAAATATACTGTGTTCCCGCAACACCAACCAGACCGGTTGCAGGGTCATTAAATTTTGATTCCAGTACTTTACCCCAGTTTTCTTCCATGAAGAATACATCTTCATGCATAAAAACCAGGATATTACCCGATGCATTACCGACACCAGCATTATATGCACTGCAAAGATTGTAAGTATTATTCCTGTTGTCGATTTTCAGATATTCGAACGGTGCACCAATTGTTTTGGCAATATTTCTTTGGTGAATATTCCACGATGGATTTTTGCGCGAACAGACAATAATACTGATCATTTAAAACACTTTCGAAAAGTAGACCATAATTATAAAATGATGAATAATGGTGGTCAATAGTCGAAATCGATCTGTATTATTCCTGTTCGGATAATTTGACAAACAATTGATCCGAAACTGCCTCATGAAGTTTCTTTTCAACAACAGATTTTAAAGTTAATCCGGAAAAAGCACATCCCATGCAATGACCTTTAAATTTAATAAATACATCATTGCCGTCAACATCAACAAGTTCACAGCTTCCTCCATCTTGAGTCAGTATTGGATTGATATCAGTTGTGATTACTTCACGGATCCTATCAATTTTCTGTAATGTTGTTAGTCGCGGTGAACTTTTGATTTTTCCGCCGCTTTTGTTTCCATGAATTTTATCCAGTATTTTCTGGATTTCTCCATGGCATCCTCCGCATGCACCACCGGCCTTGGTGAAGTTTGTGACTTCTTCAATTGTGTTCAGTCCATTTTCCCGAATAGCTTTTTCGATTGTTTTGTCGGTTACGCCGAAGCAGGTGCAAATAATTTTTCCTTCAACCTGATCTTTTACTGGTATTTCGCCACCTGTTTCATAGAATTTTATTGCAGCTTCAAGAGCTTCCTGGCCCATTACACTACAATGCATTTTTTCTTTTGGTAATCCACCCAGTGCTTCAGCTATATCTTTATTGGATATTTTCTTTATATCATCAAGCGTTTTACCTTTGCACATTTCTGTCAGGACAGAAGCTGATGCGATAGCACTTCCACAGCCGAATGTTTTAAAACGGATGTCGGAGACTCTACCATTTTCATCGAGTTTGAAAGTAAGACGAAGAGCATCTCCACAAGTAAGATTTCCGATTTCCCCAAATCCATCCGGATGCTGGATTTCTCCAACATTACGGGGATTGAGATAGTGATCACGTACTTTATCGGTATAATTCCACATAATGTTTTATCTCCTATAAATAATACCTGGTTATTATCTGAATAGAGACGATTAAATATCAATACGTATACTGAATCAGTTTGATATACAAACGACAGGCATGGCACAATTGCTTAACATTTTTGGTAGTGTTTAAGTTTGATAATTGCATATCATTTTCACGCCAGTTTTCGTTTTTTTATTTGCACGGTATTCTGTGACTGGTTGTATCGCAGAATCGTGTAAATTAATCATCACTATTGAGCTTTAACTCAGTAATTTTTCTTCAGCAACATTTTCAATATTTAATTTAGTCTTAAATATGTATTCGAATTTATCGAGAATTTTATTCACTGGTTCAGTATCAAAAGGAATTCTTCCGGCAGCAACCCTTGAATGACCGCCGCCGCTTCCATCAAAAGCCCTTGCAATATTTTCTGCAATTGTTCCTGCAGAATCGGAATTTTTAGAACGAATTGAGTAAAAAATCTGATTTTTAAATATACCTGAACAGATCATCCATTCAAGTTTCTCCAGACTGTGGAACAAATCAGCCATTTCGGCAATATAATCAGGAGTAGTTACATTTCCCAGGTGTGTGTATCCAACATCATTATAGCTGACAGCCGATTCTGCAGCACGGTGAATTATTTTAAAGAATTCAACATCACGATCGGGATTTTCAATTTTAGAAAGCAGCTTGTGTTCCATGATGTCGAAAAGAAATTTATAGCAATCAAGATCATCCTGAGAGACTTCACGACGCATATCGCCGGTATCTGTTTTTATGCCATAAAACAGTGCTGTCGCAAGTTTTGGTGAAATAGGACAATGTGCTTCAAGAAGATATTTTGTTACCAGTGTTGAAGTTGCACCGTAGTTTTTCCTTATATCATAAAAATAAGGTGCATCTGGAGGAGGGTCATTAGGGTGGTGATCCATCACAGCATGTACTGGCACTTCTGGTGAGAGGGATACATTGCCTTTTCCGGGAAATGAGTCGACCAGAATAATTCTTTCAAAATCTTTTATTTCTGTGAGAACAAAAGGTACTGTCCGGATATTGAGGAATCGGATCATTGCTCTGTTTTCTGCCCTGCCAACAAATCCACCAAAGGAAATAACAGAGGATTTTATACCCCAGAACGATAAAAGATGAAATATACCGAAAGCAGAAGCCAGGCAGTCCGGGTCCGGATAATCGTGTGTAAGAATAAGTACAGTTGATGCTGGTATAATATGGTTTCGAAATGATTCCAGTTTTTCGGAAATATCACTGGAATTATGCTTTGGAACAGAATTTTTATTATTTGGTTCAGACATTGTAGTTATTCATTATTTTAGCTACAGTTCTTTTGAACTGAGAATATTGTATGATATTATATTTATTTGTACCGAAAAATATAGCATAATATAATATATGATCCCTGCAGTTTATTGTATATATAACAGGATTTGTAAGGTTTTTGAATATGCGATATGCGGTAATTTCTGATATACATGGAAATGCAGAAGCTCTTGAAGCAGTTTTGCGCGATATTGAAAAGCGCCCAATCGATTCAATTGTTTGTCTCGGGGATATCGTTGGGTATTATCCAGATCCGGAATTGTGCATTGAATTAATAAAGAAATATTCTGATTTGTGTGTTGCCGGAAACCATGACTATGCTGCGATTGGAAAAATTGATACTCAGAACTTTACCTATTTTGCATTTGCTGCCATGGAATGGACCAAACAGAATATTTCAGAAAATGCCAAAAAATTTCTGGAAACACTTCCTTTAACAGTCGAAAAAGACAATATGTTTTTTACGCATTCATCTCCTTCAAATCCTCAGGATTGGGTTTATGTTTTTCCGGATTCTGAGGAAACAGTTTTTGAGGCATTTAACAGTCTTGTTTATCATATAAATTTTATTGGCCACACGCACTGGCCTTCTATAATGATACAGGAAAAGGATCGTATTATTCTTCATTCTGAGCATAGCATAAAGCTTAATGAGAATAATTATTATCTTATTAATGTAGGAAGTGTAGGGCAGCCAAGAGATTTTGATTCAAGATCCTGTTATGCAATCTACGATTCGGATTCAAAAGAGTTATCGTTAACAAGAGTCGTTTATGATTACACGGTTACCCAGAAGAAAATTAAAGACAATCATCTTCCTTTGTTTCTTGCTGAAAGGCTTAAACGGGGCAGATAGTTAAAAGCAAAACCGTGTTGATTCTTTTCTGATTCCAACAGTTTGAAAAAGAGGGCATTTAACTTATACATTTGCAATGATAAGTTTTTTTACAGAATCAGTTTTCTGGACAATTTATATATCTGACCTGCCACCAGAGGTATCAGACTGGTAATCAGAATCAAAAACCATCCAGATAATCCAGGATCATGTGTACCAAGTGCATCAGATAGCCCTGGCAGATAAACGGCAATAAACAGAAGTATACTCCCCAAAAGCAGTGTGCCCCACAGGAATCGGTTTCTGGTAATTTCATTGAGAAAAATACCGGAATCATTCTGCCGCATGTTGAAAACATGCCATAACCGGGCAAAACCCAGAGAAATAAAGGAGACAGTGTTTGCCTGGTTGTGTGTAAATCCAAGAATTTGTTCAGCAAGAAAATATGCTGTAAGGATTGTAGCACCAATAATCAGCCCATATATTATAATGGTAATCCAGCTTCGAATTGTCAATATTGATTCCTCAGGATCACGAGGTGGTCGATTCATAAGGTTTTGCGCACCTTTCCCCATACCCAGTGCCAGTGCCGGGAAAGTATCATTTACTGCGTTAATGTAAAGAATTTGTAATGGTAAGAGAGGAATGGGAAAACCGGAAATTGCAGTTATTCCCACAGCCATAATCTCTCCAGTATTTCCGGAGAGCAAATAGATGGTAAAGGCCCTGATGTTAGTGAAAATGGCTCTTCCCTGCTCGACAGCTGCTACAATTGTTGAAAAGGCATCATCCCGGAGTACCATATCTGCAGCCTCTTTTGCTACATCCGTTCCACGGCAGCCCATTGCAATTCCAATATCTGCTTTTTCGAGAGCAGGTGCATCGTTTACACCATCACCTGTCATTGCTACAACTTTGTTGTTGCGGCGATGCAGATCAATCAGATTAAGTTTTTGCTGCGGACTCACTCGTGATAGAATCGCGGCCCTAATAACTTTTTCTCTTTCCTGCTGTGACATTTTGTCTGGTTCGCGAATCTGATTTCCCTCTAAGACAGATCCGTTTTCTGCATTCAAAAGACCTACTGCTTTTCCGACATTGCGAGCGGTTATTGACTGATCGCCAGTAACCATAACTACCCGTATACCCGCTTTCTGGCATTTACGGAGTGCCGGGCGAACAGACTGGCGAGGTGGATCGACAAGTCCTATTATGCCAATAAATGTAAGATTGTCGTATGGGTCTACATTGATATCGTTAACAAACTTTTCTGCAAGAGCAAGTATCCGGAACCCTTCATTGGCAAGATTATCTGAATTTTGTTTCCACTTAAACACTAAATTGCCAGACATTGAAGTAGTTTTATCATTACTAATGATTTTGCTACATTTCTGCAAAACAGTTGAAGTGGCACCTTTTACTGCAACACGATACTGATTGTTTTTCAATTCATGAAATGTGGCCATCATTTTAATTTCCGGGTCAAACGCTTCTTCTTTTACTCTTTTTTGTCTTCTGTTTAATTCTTCGAATGGTATTTGAGCTTTTTCTCCGGCAATCAACAGTGCGATCTCCATTGGATCTCCTGAGACCTCAAGTTTTTCCAGATTATCCAGTTCTGCATCATTGCATAATATCCCGATTTCAAGCGCAGTTACAAGGTTATAGTCTGATAAGGGATTGATTGTTTCACCGTTTTTCATGAAAAATCCTTTTGCAGTAAGCCCTTCACCAGATATTTCATAGTCACCAACAGGCAAAATGACACGTTTCAATGTCATCTGGTTTTCAGTAAGGGTACCGGTTTTATCTGTACAGATTACACTTGTAGCACCCAGTGTTTCAACGGCTGCCAATTTTCTGATTAAAGCATTACGTTTTGCCATACGCCACATTCCTCGTGCAAGTGCTGCGGTTGCAACAATGGGTAAACCTTCAGGAACGGCTGCCACTGCAAGCGCAATAGCAATTTCGATCATCATTCTAAGATTCCGTCCTGCAGCAATTCCTGAAACAGCTACAATAAGCGCAACAGCAAGAGTAAGCCAGACAAGCCATTTTCCGAGTTGGTCGAGTCTTCTTTCCAGGGGAGTTGTTTGTTTTTGAGCCCCTGCTTCCTGTGCCAGGGTAGAGATAATACCAAGTTCAGTATTCATTCCAGTAGCTACAACAACACCTGCTGCAGTTCCCCGTGTTAAAGAGGTTCCTTTATATAACATGTTTTTACGTTCTGCCAGTGGAAGTTCATGGTTATAGATTGGAGTTGTTGTTTTTGAAACTGGTACGGATTCTCCTGTGAGTGAAGATTCATTTACCTGAACTTTTGAAGCTTGAATCAGTCGGCAGTCGGCAGGAACTAAATTTCCACTTTCCAGTGTAATAATGTCGCCAGGAACAACCTTTTGAGATGGTATGTTTTTTTCATCGCTGTCCCGAAAAACCCTTGCTGGTGTCCTGCTTAATTTCTGTAATGCTTCCATTGAGCGTACTGCCCTCAGTTCACTGAAAAAGCCTACACTCGTATTGATTAAGATCGCTATCATCACTGCAGTCCCTTCCATCCATTCCTTCATTACAAAAGATAAAATCCCAGCAATTGCAAGTACTGCGATGATAATACTTTTAAACTGTTCGATGAATATGCTCCATGTGCTTTTGGACTGGGTCTGGCTGATCTGGTTGTGTCCATATTGCTGTAATCTTTTTTGTGCTTCGTTTTCAGAAAGACCGGTTTTACTTGAAACGTTGAACTTTTTCAGGATTTCATTTTCATTCTGTGCCCAGAAAGGTTTTGTTTCAGACATGTACTGTCTCCAGTATAAAATCGTTTTCCCATTTTGTAGCAATAATCGTACCAAAATCTTCGTTTTTAGTCTCTAGAGCGAATCATGGGAAAATGGAAATCATAATCTGTTATTTTGTTAAAAATTACCCGATATTGCTGATATTAAGTATTTTTCTATAAAGAACAATAAACCAGTATCAGATTTCAGAATCGTGCCGGTTAAATTTTATCTCATACCTGAATAGTCAAAGGTCATATTTGTAACTGAAATGAAAGAAATTCAATCTGTTTTAAGAAGTAAAGTTTTACCTTTTGTTGAGAATCCGATGCGGTATACAGGTGCAGAGTTTAACTGCATCAAAAAAAATCTCTCAGAGTTAACAGTGCATGGTGTGCTCTGTTTTCCTGATCTGTATGATATTGGTATGTCTCATTTCGGCCTTCAGATCCTTTATAATCTGGTAAATAAAAATCCCAGATGGGCTCTTTCACGCTGTTTTCATCCATGGATTGATGCAGAGCAGTTATTGAAAAAGCTGAAAATACCCTTATATTCGCTTGAGTATTTTGCTCCTATAAAGGATGCTGACTGGATTGGTTTTTCTGTACAATATGAATTGCAATATACAAATATTCTGAACATGCTTGACCTGGCTGGTATTGAATTGCGCAGCGAACAAAGGAGTGGTGAAGATCCTGTTATTATAGCTGGGGGACCTTGTATCGGAAATCCACAACCACTTGCACCATACATTGACGTATTTGCAATTGGTGATGGAGAGGAAACAGTTGTATCGATCTGTTCTGTTTTGGAAAAAATGAAAGCCGGCAAAAAATCCCGTTTACAGACTATTGAAGCGCTTTCGGATATTGCGGGTGTATATGTACCAGTTATACACAAAAAAAAGGTGGTTCATGCTGCAAAGGTACCGGTTCTGAAGAATGAATATTATCCACAAAAGCCGCTTGTTCCATTGATTAAAGTTGTTCATCACAGGCTGGCTGTAGAGGTAATGAGAGGCTGTACGCGCGGTTGCAGGTTCTGTTCTGCAGGCATGTATTATCGTCCTCTTCGTGAACGTGATCCTCAGGATATTTGTAACCAGATCCGCAAAGGTGTTGAGTCAACAGGACTCAAGGATGTCGGTTTGTTGAGTCTGTCAACAGCTGATTACAGTTGTCTTAAAGATCTGCTTGAATTGGGACAGGTCATTAAAAGCAAACAACATATTTCCATTACTCTTCCATCAACAAGGATTGATGCATTGAATGAAGAGCAGTTCCGTTTGTTTCGCACTGTTTCTTCTGTATCATCGATGACTATAGCCCCTGAAGCCGGCAGTCAAAGGCTGCGAAGGGTAATAAACAAAAGCTTTTCGGATCAGGAAATACTGGATACTGTTAAAAGAATGGCAGAAAATAATATACAGACCCTTAAACTTTACTTTATGATTGGTCTTCCTACGGAGTGCCAAGAAGATATCGAGGCGATTGTATCGCTTGTTTCACGTATTGCTGGTCTGGTGCGTGCCAGATCGGGGCGTTACATGGTTCATGTTGCGATATCTCCTTTTTCTCCCAAACCGCACACTCCTTTTCAGAGAGAAAAAATGGAAGATGTAGAAGTGTTGACAAATAGGGCTAAATATATCAAATATTCTTTGAAGAATTTAAAGAACGTACGGGTTTCATACAGAAATTCTAAAATTACACTGTTGGAAACGCTCATGGCCAGAGGTGACAAATGTATTGCAGATCTGATCTGTCTTGCGTGGAAAAAGGGAGCACGTTTTGATGGCTGGGATGAATTGTTCGATTTTGAACGATGGAATAAAGCTGCATCTGAATTAAAAATTGATATTAAAAAATATACAGACAGCATACCTTTATCGGAGGAATTACCCTGGTCCAATATATCTATCGGTGTAACACAGAAATTTCTGGAATTGCAACGGGAAAAAGCACTGAAAGAAGAGGCAACTCCTGATTGTCGCAGTGGTGGTTGTACAACTTGTGGGGTTTGTAACGGAAAAGTCAAAAATGTTTTTGGTTCTAAATTACAGTTGTCAAAACAGGGCTATTTCAGTAAAAAAGCAATACCTATTGACTGCAAGACAAACCGTTACCGGTTTTTTTACAGAAAAGGCGAATCACTTCGTTTTCTGGGACATCACGATATGGTTGAAATTTTCAACAGGGCATTCATTATTGCGGAGATTCCGGTTCTTTATACAAAAGGATTTCATCCTCATCCGCGTTTATCATTTGGTCCGCCTCTGCCCTTTGGTTCAACAGGAGAAAATGAGGCTTTTGATGCTGTGATTACTGCAAATTTCGCGGGTGATTTACTGTGCATAAACAGATGGCTTCCTGAAAATCTTCAAGTTATAAATATAGTATCAATCAGTCCAGAACAAACATCCGTGAATGCTTCTGTAAAAGCTGTTATTTACAGGATCAGGCCCGATTTCGATACAGAGCCCAAGACCATTGCCGAAGCAATGAAAAACATTCTTAAAAGTGAAAAAATAGAGATTGTAAGCGAAAAAAAAGGAAAAATTCGTTGTAAAGATATTCGTCCCGGTATTCTGGATCTCAGCTTAAGACAAGAGCTTTTTATGGAAATTGAAGCAGTTTTGTCTATGGGATCAGGAAGATCATGTAAGCCTTCAGAATTAATCAAAGCGATGTTTTCACAGATGCAATTCAGTGATTTTCTGGTATGCAGGAAAGATGTTTTGTACAGTTCTGATGAGAAACCCAGTTAATTCTGGAGAAACCGGATAGCTTGTATTCGAGGAGAGGGTGGATAGCTTGTAGCTGAAGATCCAGCAATGGACATGAAATACAATTGACAAAGAATATATCTGAAATTCAGTTTTTTGAATGAAAAAGAACCGAATTTTATCTGTAATTAGGAGATTTTCGAGAAAAAAGGTGCAAAAATATTGACTTGATTGAGACGGTATCATAAAATAAATAGTTATCTCTTAACCCCCCATCATGAGAGGTACTATGGGAATGTTTATTGGAGAATATCAGGTTGTAGAAGAGCTGATATCGGATGGAAAAACCGGTATCTATTCAGCACACAGTTCTCTTTCCGGAGAATTTTATATTATAAGGGTTTGTGATTGCAGTAAAGATAAAAAGCGCACCCTCAACGAGTTTTCGATAAACAGAGATTTTAATATTGCATCCGGTCTTGATCATCCCAATATCGCCAGGCCTGTAGATAAGTTTATTTGTGAATATGGTCTGGCAATAGTTTACAAACATATCGAAGGTACAACACTGGAGCGGGCATTATATACCGGGAAGAGGTATTCTTTATCGGATTGCTTTAAAATAGTGTCCCAGATTCTGGATGCATTGCATTATATACACAGCAGAGGAATACTACATTGTAATATCAACCCGCAAACAGTTTTCATAGGTGATGATAATGGAGTGAAATTGTTTGATTTCCGGTATGCATTAACCGATGATGAAGCGTGCAAGATACCGGAAGGCAAAGTTGTTGGTAAAATACCTTATATTTCACCCGAGCAGACTGGTTTTACAGAAAACAAGATTGATGCCAGATCGGATTTATTCTGCACAGGAGTTTTATTTTACAAACTTTTGTGCGGAAAAGTACCCTTTGGAGTTGAAGATGGACCGATGGATCAGTTTCTTACTTCAATGTTCAAAACAGACGTATCACCGATAAGGTCCATACACGTATATGTAAATGAGGTACTGCTTAAAGCTCTTCGCATAATGCCTTCAGAACGATATCAGACTGCATCAGGATTTAAATTTGACATTCAGAGTGTCACTGAAATATTAATTGACGGAAATAACAGTAGTTTCATTGCAGGGAAAAAGGATCTGTTAATCGCTGCGGGAGAATCGAAAGTCTTTATCGCCCGTGATGAAGAGATACAGACGCTTAAGAAAAGTTATGATAATTTCCTGAAAAAGGGTGTAGTTTCGGTAGTTATATATGGACCCTCCGGAATCGGGAAAACTGAAATCGTCAAGCAATTCAGAAAAGGTTTGAGAAGGGAAGAGGGAATACAGTTTATTAATGTTAAATGTAATCAGTTTACTATTCATCAACCCTTTTCTGTCTATAACCAGATCATACTCTCTGTGATCAGTTCGATTGATACTGTATTTGACATAGAAAACAGAAACAGTATTATTAATTATCTAAACAGGAAAATGCAGGGTAATTCCGGGTTAATCTGCAAGATAATTCCTGAAATGTCGGAGTGGTTTCCCAAAATAAATAATATAGACAAGATTGAGCCTGACAAGGAGGCTGATCGTCTTACGTATGTATTATCGAATCTGCTTAAAACTTTTTGCGAAAAACTGAAACTGATTTTATTTGTAGATGACATACAATGGATTGACAAAGTGTCAAATGATATTTTGCTGAATTGCAGAAATATAAGCTGTCCAATGATGTTGATATCTACATTGCGGACAGATGGTGAGTATTCAAGGAAAATGCTTTTTGGTAACCAGATCGCAAAAACCGCAGATAAAATTGTAGAAATTAAACCATTACACGAAACCGACATAGAATGGTATCTATCATACAAATTTGGTGATATCAGCAATAAATATTATTTGCGTAAACTGATACTGCAGAAGTGTAATGGAAATCCTTTCATGTTACTGGAACTTATCAAGTACCTTATAGACAGCTCTCTGCTATATGAAAATGAGAACGGATGGGAATTCAGGGTAAGGGAAGTCTGTAATCTGCCAGACCATTTTGATTCCGTATCACTTATCATGCACAGGTTTTCAGGGTTTGATAAGGAACAGATGTCTTTTTTGCAAATATGTGCAATAATCGGCAAGGCAGACATGTCTCTGATCAACGAGCTTGGCGCCTTTGGAAACAAGCTTGTTCCAATGATTCGTAAAATGGAATATGCCGGGATTATACGTTACACCGGAAATGGTGAATGTGTATTTTTACACGACAAGATCCACGCGGCGGTGCTCAGGACAATAAATGAGAACAACCGTATAATGCTTTATGAGAAATTGGCAAATGTTTATGAATCGAGAGTGGAGCAGGACAAGGATTATCTGTTTAAAGCAGCAAACGCCTGGCTTAATACCGGAAATGTAAAAAAAGCCTTTCATTATTCCTATAATGCCGGTCAATATGCCAGAGAAAAGCTTGCATTTGACCATTCGGTACGGTTTTTCAGGAATGCGCTTTTGCTTGCGGGTCAGTTAAAAAAGACCGGGGGAAGTGAATTGACGGTAAGCGTTTACAAGATTCGGTTATCACTTGGAGATGCACTATTATTATCTGGTAAGCACGAACAGGCAATGCATGTTTTTAGTGACCTGCTTGAAAATGATGACGGGAGGGATAAAAAACTGACAATAGATCTGTTGTCAAAGCTTGGGATAATTTTTTATAAAATGGGAGAATTCAAACAGTCTATTGTATATCTCAAAAGGGCATTGGCCTATTTTGAGATAAGAATTCCGGAAAAAAGAATATTGATACTATTTAATCTGTTGCTGGAAGTATTAAGACAGGCATTACATTCAATAGGCATCAAAAGGAGAGTGCGAAAGCAGAAGAAAGGAGAAACTGTAATACTGAGGCTTTTAAACAAGCTGTCATTATCGCTTTATTTTACAGACATGTTTGGTTGTTTATATTACCATGTCAAAGCGCTGAATCTATTTGACAAGCTTGAATACAGTTGTGAATCCATAGAGGCTTATTTGACACACGGGATAGTCGTTAATCAGTTGTTCATGAAAAAGAGGGGATTGAAATATGTAAAAAAGGCAATTTCCCAGGCTAAGAAATTGAACCGCACTGATCTTCTTGCAACCGGGTATTCATATCAGGGGATGGTTCTTTACTTTGGAGCCAGGTGGAAAGAAGCAGAAGAGAGCTTTAATACCAGCATAGAGTTATTTGAATCCATTGGTGATATGTCTTCAAAATCACTTTGTACGGAGCATCTTTGGAGAATCCAGTTGATGAGAGGTCAACTGTCTGAAGCAAAGAAATATATTCAGTACACGATTGTGAATTGCCGGAAAACTGAAGACAAACATTATCTTCATTCTTCAACATCTGCGAAAGTGATGATAAATACTATTCAGAAAAAGGGATCATCACCGCAGGATATTGAACTGGTAAACAAGTCTTTTAAAAACAGGGATATTTTCCTGACATATACTCATACTGCCATGTCTTTATTTGAAAAAGAGATACTGGAAGGTAATTATGTTTTAGCAGAGGAGATCGCGAATGTACTGATACCGTTTATAAATAAAAATGGTTTGAATTATGAGTATAATGTAAAGGCATTCTCATTGATGTGCGAATTGATTTTCCGCAAATATTCAGGTGCAGGATTTGGTGCTGAGAAAGGTTTACGATTCAGATATATGCGGAGCCTCATGGCTTTGATTTTGTCCAGTTTCTGTTATCCTGCATACAGGGGTGCTGCATATCGCGCAATTGCCTGGTATCTGATATTGGCAAAAAGAGAGAAGCTTGTTTCAAAATTTTTTAAAAAATCAATTGGTATCTATCATCGTCTGGATATCAATTATGAAAAAGCACGTACTGTCAATGATTATGGAAATTTCCTTGAAAAAAAGAATGCTCCAGGCTTGGCGAGAAATCAGTTCGATATTGCATATAAATTGTTTGAGAGTATTGGCGCATGTCTGGAAACTGACCGACTGGTAAACAGGGTCAGTAATGATGTACGCAGGGAGATTGTTTCAAGCAATGAAAAATCATCTGTGCTGCCGATGGAGAACAGTAATCATGTACGTTTTGACTCACTTTTAATGGTAAGTTCATCTATATCCGGAATCAGTGAAATGCCGGTTTTACTGAATCAGATCCTTACAGCCATGATTAAGGTTACAGGTGCACAATATGGTGGAATATTTCTTTGTGATAATAATAATGAGACACGAAAAATGCTTTTACGGGATTATGCCGGTAATAATCTTGATAATACAACAGTATACATATCTTCCAAACTTCTGGAAAAGACCAGACAGTACAAACAGGTTATATGTGTAAGAGATGGTATGGAAGAGGAGTTTAAAGATGGTGGTATAGAGAAAAACCGGTCGGTTTTATGCGCCCCATTATTTCGTGAGGATAATTACATGGGTTGTGTTTATCTGGGCAACGACAAAATGAGTGGTTTGTTTTCTGAAAGTGCTATTAAATCTGCACAGATTCTTGCTGCACAGGCAAGTATTTTAATGGAGAATGCATTTTTGGTGGAGAAATACAAACAGCTTAACCGGGATCTGGACAAAAAGGTTAAACAGCAGACACAGGATATTCTTGAAAAAAATCATCAACTTGAAATTGCAAATCTCAAACTTGTAGAATCTGAGCGAATGAAAGGGATTCTTTCGGGAACATTGGTTCATGATATAAAGAATTATGCAGCTGGTATTGAGGGTAATCTTCAATATCTTGGAAGAAGGCTGGAAAATGACCCTAAAATAAAGAGAATTGTGGATATGGTATGTGAAACATGTTCTGATATCGTAAGTCTGGCGTCTAATCTTCTTGATGTTGCGAAGATGGATGATGGGAAACTGCTTATCAGAGCTGAAAATCTTCAGTTCGGATATATTGAGGGCATGATTTTAAAATTTACTGGAAATTCATTATTTGAAGAAAAAAATATAACTCTTAAAATTAATTCACCTGTTGAGCCATTTGTCATAAAAGCTGATGTTTATCTTTTGGAGAGGGTTATTCAGAATATGATAAGTAATGCTGCCAAGTATATTCCAAAAAACGGAAGTTTTGAACTAAGCTTTGAGTCGCTCAATAATTACAATACAATCTGTTTTTTTAATTCTGGCAGGCCAATTCCAGATAATGAAAAGGATATTTTATTTGAAAAATATGCCCGTCTTGAAAATCGTCAGTCACAGTACTCTAAAGGCTTGGGACTGTTTTTTTGCAGGATGGTTATGAATGCCCACAATGGTAAAATATGGGTAGATTCAGATGAATTTGGCAACTGTTTTAAACTCGCATTTCCCCGCATTGAAGAGAAATATCCGCAGATTCAAACCCCCTTTGAAGTTTTGCAGGCTTGAGAATACTCTTTTTTTTAGTTTGAGGGTTGTACAGGCTTTTTACAGAAATTATTTTGGTTAACACTCATCTTTTGATTCTTTTTAATGTATTTACCCGAAATATATGGTGATAAAACTTAGTCCCTAGTGGAAGGAGTAGAATGTATCGACGCGAAATAACTGAATTCGAAAAACAATATCTCGAGCAGTCTTCAGAAATTGCAATCATGAATAACTGCATTGATGCAGAAACATATTCCAGATACAACGTAAAACGTGGATTACGCAACAATGATGGAACTGGGGTACTTGTTGGTTTAACAAGAATTGGAGATGTTCATGGATACATCATGGATGAAAACGAGAAAGTTCCGGTTGAGGGGAGACTCAGATACAGGGGTATAGATATTGGAGATATTGTAGAGGGATTTCAGGCTGATAAGAGATTCGGGTTTAATGAAGTAGCTTATTTGCTTTTATTTGGGTATCTTCCAGACAAACTGCAGTTAGAAAATTTCAAGGACATGCTGGATTCTTGCAGGGATTTGACGGCTGGTTTTACAGAAAATATGATTCTCAAGGCACCCAGTTCCAACATAATGAATAAATTAGCAAGGGCTGTTCTTGCTTCTTATTCTTATGATGACAACCCGGATGATTTAAGTATAAAGAATGTTTTGCGTCAGTGTATAGAATTGATTGCACGTTTTCCAACGATGATCGCTTACGGATTTCAGGCAAAAAGCCATTACTATGATGGTAAAAGCTTGTTTATTCATAATCCGCAGTCAGGTTTGAGTACTGCACAGAATTTTCTCCATATGATCCGACCAGACAGCAGTTTTACTGATCTTGAAGCAGAAACGCTTGATTTGGCTCTGGTTCTGCATGCTGAGCATGGTGGAGGAAATAATTCGGCTTTCGCTCTTCATGTTGTATCATCATCCGGTACAGATACCTATTCAGCAATTGCTGCTGCAGTGGGTGCACTTAAAGGACCCAAGCATGGGGGAGCCAATATCAAGGTTGCTTCAATGATGGAAGATATATGCAATAATGTTAAAGACTGGTCTGATGAGGATCAGATAGCTGCATATCTGACAAAAATTTTGAATAAAGAGGCATTTGATCATACCGGATTAATTTATGGCATGGGACATGCCGTGTATACACTTTCAGATCCTCGTGCGATTATTTTGCGCAACAAGGCAGAGGAACTGGCAAAAGAAAAATCCAGGACAGATGAGTTTGAGTTATACAGGAGAATTGAACGTATCGCACCGCAGGTATTTAATAAAGTAAAAGGGAATAAAAAAACAGTATCTGCAAATGTGGATTTTTATTCAGGGTTTGTATACGATATGCTGAACATTCCCAGAGATCTGTATACACCAATTTTTGCCCTTTCAAGGATAGCAGGATGGTCAGCCCACAGAATTGAAGAACTTGTAAGTGGAGGAAGAATAATCAGGCCTGCTTATAAAAATGTTTCAAAAAGAAAACATTATATTTCTCTTGATCAGAGAGAGTGTATAAATGAACCTGTTGATGCTCTGGTTTTTGATACATTTTTATAGAAATACAGAACGGATCAATCATGGCGAAATCAATATTAGGAGGTTTGTATGAGTGAAACAGCAACAATAAAAATCACATATTGTGGTATGTGAAATTACTACCCTAAAGCCGTCAGTTTGGCGCAAGAGATAAAAGAAACATTTGGATATGAAGCCCAACTGGTTAAATCCAGCGGTGGAGTCTTTGAAATAGAAAAAAATGGTAAATTGATATTTTCGAAAAAAAAGACAGGAAAATTCCCGGAACCGGGAGAAATAATAAAGTTACTTTCCAAATAATAAAATAGAGATTTGTAAAAGATACTCCCGAAATTAAAATGTATATTTCTTCGATAGGTCAGGATTCCCACAGGTTTGAATCACAGGATTCTTCAAAGCCTCTCATTCTTGGAGGAGTTATAATCCCACAGTGTGTGGGATTAAAGGGAAACAGTGATGCTGATGTTGTCTTGCATGCTATTACAAATGCTATATCCGGTTTAAGCGGAATAAATATTCTGGGTAAAGTAAGTGACGATATTTGTCTGAAACATGGAATTACCGACAGTCGTGTTTATTTGGCTGAAGCACTTAAAACAGTTTCAGATTACAGGATATTACATGTATCTGTTACTGTCGAAGCTTTACGTCCACATCTTGCAGACTACATACCAGCTATTAGAGAATCAATCGCACAATTATTATCGCTTGAAACCGCACATGTCGGGTTGACAGCTACTACTGGTGAAAGCTTAACCGGTTTTGGAAGAGGTGAAGGAATCGGAGTTTTTGCAATCATTTCAGCGCAAAAAAATGTGAGTAATTGTAAAAGCATACTGTAAGTGATTTTTTGAAAACAAAACAGATAAAAGTAATATACCGACATTGAATAAGATAAAGTCGGAATCAATACCGACTCCGAACTACGGGTTGCAACCCCGGCGAGGCGATCGGAAATAGGCGGTAAAAAAGTCAGCAGTATTTCCATTCTGGCATCGAAATTCCGGGTCGGTGTCGGAATTGGTATCAAATCTTTTATCTATAGGATCTCTCTGTAAATCAAAATAGGATGGTTTATGGAAAATGAGGGTAAAAAAAACTGACTATCTGTATGTATGGGAAATTCCTGCGGTAATTTGAAAAAAGTTTGTTCATATAACCAAAAGGTTTTTTATCTTTTTTTGATACCACTGCAGTTGCGTAAGCAGGTACGGTGTATATTGAATGATGTCTGTCTGAGAGCCGTTCTACTTCAAGTCTTACAGGAATAAACAGTGTATCACCCTCTTCAGCAGAAATCAGGGTAACAGAGATTCTTACAGTTGGATGTTCTGTATCTTCAACCATTTTGTATAAACCGAACGTTTCACATCTTTTGAATTCTCTTTTAAGTTTTTCCCAGATACTTGTAAAATTTTTTAACAGAATCTTTTGCTTGTCAGGCTCTTGAGGCCAGAACCGGAGTTTTTCGAGAGAAATATCATTTTGAAGTGGTGCAAGGTATAAACGTTCATGTTCAACGGGTATTGTAGCTGTGCCTTCAGACACATTTCTCTTTATAGATGTGCAGTTACAGGAATATGCCAGGAAAAATAAAAGTGATAAATACAGGAATTGTTTCATGGGACAACCAGCAGTTTTCTTCGCAATGTTTTTGTCTTTAAATTATCGTAGCAGGAAACAGTTGCAACATATAAACCTGGAATTATTACTTTCCCGCTTCTGTTTTTAAGATCCCATTTCAATATATTTGAATTGCCAGCCTGATATGATGCAGCATCTGTGGTGTTAGGGGTAATTTTCTGTACTAAATTGCCATTCATATCAAATATTACAACATCTTTAATATCAACTCCATCAAAAATAATGTAATCATTATTTTTTCGCAAAGAAAAAGGGTTGGGATAAACTGCCAGATCGTTTTTTGTAAGCCTGCATTTTGAAAAAATTCCATATACACCAGGTCTGGACAATACTATCGGAGCTGCAAACAGGGTATCATTTCTAATAAAAAAATTGGTTTCAATAATCTTCCATGAAGAATCTGATTCCTGGTAAATGTATAGATCTGTTGAGTCTGGTACAGAAACCCTGTTTTGTGCAAATGTTCCTATGGCCAGTTCAATGCGGGATTTTTCATTCCAGAATTCAGGGTAATCGATAGTAAACAAAGTGGAAAGGGATGAGAGTGATTGGGCTTTCGCCATTTGGGTAAGAAAACTACTGCTTTCTGTAGACACTGCCAATGAGCAGCGAAGGTCTGATTGTGCCTCGATAAATATATCGGCAAAACTTTGTAAATCCGGAGATAAAAATTTTTGAATCGATTTTTCTCCCGAGGCTATATTCACCCGACCGTATTCAAAAGAGATATTGAACTCTTTTTTCAGATCAGGATCACCATTAGTAACAACAACTCCAGCTTCAATACCTCTGTTCCAGTCTGGAAGTATCAATAAACCATTGCCTTGAGAAGAGAGAGGTACAGAAATTATCGAATCACCGGATACTTTTCTGAAAAGTACTGATGCGGCCCATTTGTTATCAGTTTCTTTGGAATCATCAAGACTGGAAAGATGAATGATAAGTGTATCAGTCTGGAAATCAATTGATCGGATAAACACTTTTGCCATTGCGTAGGGATTGACTGTTTTTGTAATGCTAGATGATTTTGAAAAGTTGTAACTCCATTGCATTAATAAATTCGCATCAGGAATAAATCGGGTCGTATCAGCCCTTATGCCGGAGAAAAATGAAGCAGTATGGAAGTTATTGAGGAGCTTAACCCATTCATATCCCAGATTTTTTGAGGTTTGTTCCAGATTGGAAAAAAAGGGGAGCGGATTTTTATAGTTATTGTCAAATATCTGATAGATGAAATCTATTCCGGGAGTTGGCAGTGTATTGTAGCAAAGGTACAAAACCAGCAAGGAGTTACTATAGTCAAATGAGCCGGAAAGTGTGCTGGTTCGGCTCAGAAGTGAATAGTCCGGATAGGAAAAAAAGATATTCGCATATTGTATATAGTCGTTTATGTCACCAAAGAGCAGTTCTTCCATTGATGTAGCTGTGCCTTCAATCCAGCTTAAAGGGAAATCATCGAGGTATGTTGCACCATTGAGATTCCGGCACATGGCATATTGGACAGCGTGAAAAAATTCATGTGCACATGTAACTCTGACACCAAATTGCGGGTTCTTGTCATACCCAAGTTGACTCCATTCACTTGATGGCCAGTGGTTTCTTAGTGTAATATAACTTGCAAAACCGCCATCTGTACCTCTCTGTTCAGGAAACACATAAGTTAACCCATAATCGCCACTGTTTCTGTAATGTTCAACAACTACTTTGTATTTATTTGACGTATGTTTCTCACTTTTAAATGGAATTGGTTCAACAAAACCAAACCCGGTTATTTCAGCATTATATGTGCTGTCAAGAGCCCAGGCTACTTCGTCAATATAATCCGGAACTCCATTGGGGAGTTCACTTTTTGATCTCCAGTTTTCTTTGTTGTAGCCATAATTATCGGTTGTATCAACACAATCAGAAGAATTGGTATCTATGGTAAAAAAGATTTCAAAAAATCCACCTGGGGATTCATATTTCTGAAACCAGGAAGGAATCTGCGATGCTTGACGATATAACTGTTTGAATTCAGAAGAGAGATCATTCCACACTCTTGGAAGTGCAAAAAAATCGGATTGCATGAAATCGTGATATTGAGGATGTGGTTGGGGGGAGTATCGTGAAAAGGTCCGCTGTTGAACCCTGTTTTCAAGAAAAGGGCGCAGGCGATTTTCAATGGTTGTTATATGATTTACTGAAATTCTGTTTTGAGTAATTTTGTTTTGAGTAATCCTGTTTGGAACAGATCTGTTCGCACCTGGAGCAGATTCAGCAAAAACTGATACTGAAATTATGGTTAGAAAATAAATTTTAAATATTTGAAAAATATGTTGATTATTCAATTCCGGGTCCATTGAGGAGTTAATAATTAAATGGAACTTTGTTTCGGATATCTACCGGATAACGATTCAAAAATATATTGTGAGAACCTATAGACAAATTTGTTCATACCTGAGAACGAAAGATGGGCAGGCAGGTAAATGGGTTGCAGGAAATAATTTAAAGAACCTGATGGCCAAAAAGTAGCGTATTAAGTGCTTTTTATCATTGTTTAAATTTTTGGTTTATTTGATTACACCTTTTCAAATTCTTTGCTGACTTTTTCCAGTACTGGATATTCTTTTCTGTACGACTCATAGATCTCTTTTGCCAGATTAACCAAACCGCATTCTTTAGCTGCATCAAGCATATTCATGTATACATCCGGTTCTGATGGATTGAGCTTGAGAGATTCAACAAAGAGTGTAACTGCATCTTTATATCTTTTTTGGTGGTAGGAGACTATGCCCAGGCCACAGAATGCGGCAGCACTAGGTCCTTCCGTATCATTTGCTTCAAGATATTTTTTCATAGCGGAGCTGAGGTCACCATTTTCAAGATGTTTTTCTGCTTCTTCAATAAGTGAGCTGTAGATTCCCACGGATTGTGCCCTGATGGAGGTATAGATATTGTCACCCTGTTCAGTAATTGCATCAAGAATAACCTGAATCTCTTCAAGATCTGGTTCCAGTTCTAAAGCTTTTTCGAAAAATGGAAGAGATTCTTTGATTTTTTTTAGTTTCAGGGATGCATCAAAAAGATTCATTAATCCATCAACATAAACCGGGTGAAGGGAAACCGATTTCTGGAACATGAGATATGCATCATCCCAGAATTTACGATCCCAAGAAAGAATTCCCATATTGTTGAAAGCTCTCCAGTTCTGAGGGTCTTTTTCGACTATAGAAACAAGAATTCTTGCGGCAGTTTGATACTCTTTTTGTTTGATAGCTTCTTCCGCATTGATATTTTCTTCTCTGAACTGTTCTTTTGGAATTGTTCTTTCAGAGTTCATTTGCACCTCTCCTTGCTGATTATAGCTCAACAACATTCTGATTCGGTTTAAAGTTGATATGCTCCCTGATAAGTTATTAAAGGATAACATATTATATCATTGCTGAGCCATGAGGGCAAGAGGAGAATCGGGGGAATTGGGTGTTATGGTTTTCCGACTGTTTCTATTACATTTGTTGGCAGTCTGTTTTTGTTTTCTGGTTAAAAATGAGTTGCATTCAGCTTTATAGGTGTGCTAAGTTTATATCCGAAAAACAAACCTGTTAAAAACAGAAAACAGACAGCTATATCAATACTTTGATTTTTGATTGAGATTTCGTATTTTTTTTTTATAAGGCTGTATTTTTCTGAATGGTTTTTACGATCCAAGGGCTTTATAACAACAGTATCCTGCCACAATGTGTTGGGATTTCCAGATAGAAAAGGACAGCCTTTTTTTGCGCAGTAAGGCCTGGGGAAAGTCAGATTTAAATGCATGAAATATGCGCGCAAAGCTTTATATCCGTGATTATTTGCCCAGGTGACTAATAGTTTTATAAGTCAGTCGGTACTGTTAAGAAATACGGAAAAATATATCTTTATCACTTATCGTATTTAAATAACAGCAGTGTTGATAAATAATTTTGTGGAGGTAGTACCTTGATACAGATCAGTAATAAGCAGAACAGAATTTTTTTAAACCGTTTTTCAGTTTTATCCGGTTGCTGTTTAAAGTTTTTTTTGATATGTTCTGCTCTGTTTTTTGTAAAGTCTGGTTTTGCACAGGATGATATTGTGATTGAATCGATTGTTTCAAAAAATGAGTATTCTCCAGGTGATACTGCTGTTGTTGCGCTCAGCATTGATATTCCGGAAAAGTTTCACCTTTATGGAAATCCACTCGGACCTGGTATCGGGAAACCTTTATCAGTAAGTGTAACCGGTTTTCAATCTGTTAAATGGATAGAGGTTAAAAAGACTGAGGCTTCAAAATTTTCTCCGCCAGTTGGTGACTGGGTATGGGCTTATGAAAACAAAACCGATTTTTACCTGATTGGAGTAACAGATCCGGATTTTACAGGTACAGTTTCAGGCAATATCATATTCAGTGGACTAATATGTCATAATTCATGTATTCCTGTCAATAAATCAATACCTGTATCGATTGATGTTTCCACCAATGCTGATGATAAGGAGCATTTTGGTTCTGATAAAAAGTTACGTGAAAGTTACAGATCTGCAACAGGATCTTTTCAATTTGAAGGCAGCACAAAAAGTGATATGGCTCTTTCCAGTGATGAGTTTGGCGGTTTAAAGCTGAATAACAACGGTTCTGACCTGTTGTTGACAACAGCAAGCAATGCTTCTTCAGATAGCAAGGAACCGTATGAATGGAACTATTCACCTCGCGAAAAGAGTGTTGAATTTAACATAGCGATTGCGATACTTTTTGGTTTTATTGCAGGAATAATATTGAATTTTATGCCTTGCGTTCTTCCTGTGCTTGGGATAAAGATAGTATCATTTTCCAAATCACGTGAGGGGTCACGTAAGGAAACAATTGTAAGAAGCCTGTTTTTTGCAGCAGGAATAATTTCGGTTTTCATGATATTCGCAGCACTTGCTTCATTTGCCAATTTTTCATGGGGACAACAGTTTCAGAATCCAAAAGTACTGATTGGAATAATAGTTCTTATTGTAGTTTTTGCTTTGGGAACATTTGATATCTTTATGATAAATATTCCAGGATCTGTTGCTCAACTGGAAAGGAAAAGCGGATCCGGTATTTTAGGTGATTTTTTTAAGGGGATGTTTACAACTGTCATGGCGACTCCATGCAGCGGCCCTCTTCTTGGAGCTACTCTGGCGTGGGCTGTAACACAACCCCCCCTTGTTATTTTTACAGTGTTTACATCTATTGGTGCGGGTATGGCTTTCCCATATGTTCTTTTATCATTAAGCAGTAAACTTTCAGGTTTGATTCCCAAACCGGGAGGCTGGATGAATGATTTTAAAATATTTACAGGATTTATTTTATTAGGGATGGCAGTGTACATGATGATGAGTTTACCGCAGGATATGGTTGTAAGTACTGTAAGTGTATCAGTTTTCTTTGCTTTTGCTATTGTTGCATATACAAGATATGCGCCTTTTGGGTCCAGTCTGAAAAAAAAGATACTATCTGGCATTGCTGCCCTGCTCATTGCAGGTGCTGGAATTTATACCAGTTTTGCTATAATTTACAAAAACACAAATGTCGATTACGCATCAGAGGAGTTTGACAGTGAGTGGAAAGATTTTTCATTTGAAAAGCTGGAAAAGGCCAACAAGAATGCTCAGCATGTAATAGTTGATTTTACGGCACGATGGTGCATGAACTGTAAAATAAATAAGGCTGCGGTTCTAAACACTAAAGAGATCAGGGATCTGATCAGGGAAAAAAAGATTCTTGCGTTGAAAGTTGATCTTACTCAGCCAGATCCTCATGAACAGGCTTTTTTGTATCATCTGGGTTCACGAAGTGTGCCATTTCTGGCTATTTTTCCTGGAAATGATCCATACAATCCGGTAGTGATGCGGGATCTTCTTAATAAAAGAGAGCTTGCAAGGGAGCTTAAAAAGCTGTAGAAAACAGTTGACGGTGAGAAGTGGAAGTGAGCAGTGGGTTGTGTTCGTCAAAAACATCCAATCCTCATTGATTAAACCTTTCCTATCTTCTATTTTTTGTACTCTTCTTTGAATAAACTGTCAGTTTAAAGGACATTTTAAATCAGTTATATATATAGAGAGGCATGAAAAGTGGGTAAAAACGTTGTTCAGAAGATTATTGATTCGCATATTGTTGAAGGGAAACCGCAGTGTGGAACCGAAGTAGGAATAAAAATTGATCAGACTCTGACTCAGGATGCTACAGGGACAATGGCTTATCTTCAGTTTGAAGCGCTTGGGTTTGATAAGGTTAAAACTGAAATTTCTGTTTCTTATGTAGATCACAATACGATACAGGAGGGGTTTGAGAACGCTGATGACCATAAATATTTGCGTACAGTAGCATCACGTTTCGGAATACGATTCTCAAAACCGGGTAACGGTATTTGTCATCAGGTACATCTTGAACGGTTTGGATGTCCCGGGAAGACACTGCTTGGAAGTGATTCGCATACTCCTACCGGTGGTGGAATCGGAATGATATCGATTGGAGCCGGTGGTCTTGATGTGGCTGTGGCAATGGGCGGTGGTCCGTTTTATATGACATATCCCAGAGTTGTAAAAGTTGAGCTTACCGGAAAGCTGAGTCCCTGGGTGAGTGCAAAAGATATTATCCTTAAAGTACTCCAGATACTTTCAACAAAAGGAAATGTAGGGTCTATCGTAGAATATGGTGGTGAAGGTGTTGTTGCGTTAAGTGTACCGCAACGAGCTACGATTACCAATATGGGTGCTGAACTTGGAGTAACTACATCGGTATTTCCATCCGATGAAATAACACGGGAGTTTCTTGAAGCGCAGGGGAGGGGGGCTTGTTTTGTTCCGATTACTGCTGATGAAGATGCACAGTATGATAGAGTCATTACGATAGATCTTTCTACACTGGAGCCTCTTGCTGCGTGTCCGCATTCTCCGGGAAACATAAAAACAGTTCGTGAACTTTCGGGAACAGAAGTGGATCAGGTGCTGATTGGGTCCTGTACGAATGCGTCATATCGTGATATAATGCTTGTTGCGAATGCTCTTAAAGGTAAAAGGGTCGCTTCTGGCACAGAGCTTGGAGTAGCCTGTGGGTCGCGTCAGGTGATGAGTATGGTTTCCAGGAATGGTGCTCTTGCAGATATTATTGAATCTGGTGCGAGGATACTGGAACTGGCATGCGGGTTCTGTATTGGAAACTCGATGGCACCGCGGACAAATGCAGTATCTGTGCGCACATCAAACAGGAATTTTTTTGGCCGCAGTGGTACATCAAGTGCCGATGTTTATCTGGTATCACCAGAAACTGCGGTTGCAGCAGCTCTTACAGGTAAATTTACCGATCCCCGTGACCTGTTTAGTTCAGAGGATTATCCCAAAATCGAACTTCCGTCAAAATTTACAATTGATGATTCGATGATTCTGGAACCGTCAAATGATACTTCTGCAGAGATCTATCGTGGTCCCAATATCGGTGCGCCACCCTCAAATGATTCCTGTCCGGATGAGATAAAAGGTGAAGTAACGATTAAAGTTGGTGACAAGATTACTACAGATCATATTATGCCTGCAGGGAGTAGGCTCAAGTACAGGTCCAATATTCCAAAATATGCTGAATTTGTGTTTGAACGGGAAGCACCCGGGTTTTCGGAACGTGCACTTAAAAACCGCGAAAACGGGATTCATAATATTATTATAGCTGGGGAGTCGTATGGTCAGGGATCATCAAGGGAACATG
Source organism: Fibrobacter sp. (assembly GCA_012728995.1). Classification (GTDB taxonomy): domain Bacteria; phylum Fibrobacterota; class Chitinivibrionia; order Chitinivibrionales; family Chitinispirillaceae; genus JAAYEB01. The sequence continues at coordinate 37,260 of JAAYEB010000006.1, forward strand.
CTGCTATCTGTCCCATGTATCTTGGAGTCAAACTTGTGGTTGCAAAATCGATTGAGAGAATTCACCGTGCGAATCTGATTAATTTTGGCATAATACCTGCTTTTTTTGCAAACGAAGAGGATTATGAAAGGATTGATGATGGTGACAAGCTTGAAATATGTAATGTAAGAAACGCTCTTGAAAGAGATGGGGAACTGGTATTGAATAACAGGACCAAGGGAGTCGAAATAAAAATCAACGCGATTCTGACAGGCAGGGAAAAGGAGATGATACTTGCAGGTGGATTGATAAATGCTACCAGGAACAAAAAATGACAGGATAAAGATAAGGAAAATGTAGCCGAGCGCCATTAATATGTTTATAGCTTGGGCACAAGCTCCGGTGGTGTAGACAAAGTCGGGTCCCGTTAGCGCGGGCCTGTCCCGTTCGCGGGAAAAACAGAGGCCTTTAGCCCCATGCACTTTAATATTTTACAAATTGATTATTTTTCGTCCCCATATTCTACAATTAACTGTCCACTCCAAACCAATAATGATTCGGATAAGCTATCGAAATCCACATTGTGGTTGGACTTGCCTTCTTTTATGTTTAAATATGCTTTCAGAATTAGCTGTTCATTTTGTGATACAGCGGCCATTAAATCATGATGTTTTTTGATATAAATACCTGTTTGAAGGAAGAAAATTGCCTGTACGACAAAAACAGATGCTTTGTAAAGAGATGTTAGTATGGCAGGATCTTTTTCGTGAACAAGATTGTGTACGCACATATGGTAGATATTGCAGGCACCAGTAAGTATAGCACTCCGGACATCATTTTTACTGATATGAGGAATCAATGAGCGAAGGTTACCCCAAAGAGGCGTTGTATCATGGTAAAACTGGAACAGGTCTGCTTTATTCCAGTTGAATATTTCATTTTTTCCTGATATGAAACCACAGATTTTATCGCGGTGTGAAAGTTTTGAAATTGCATTATCATAAGCTTTCAGGTCTTTGGCTGTTACTTTATCGAGAATAAGGACCACATCAATATCACTGGTTGCAGAAGCTTCTTTTCTTCCATAACTACCCTGAATCCCAATAAATAGTATTCGTGAAGCAAAAATAGTTTGAACAGTTTGTACATACGATTTTAACCATTCTTCAAGATTAAGTTTCATCTTATTTACCTTTTCCCAGAGTTAATAAAAATGATTATCACAAATTCCTGATTTGTATTGTTGCTTTTCTGTAGCAGGCAAACTGGATGCAATATAGTATATGATTGAATTTCATACATATACATATTGTCTACACCTGTTTTGAATCAACTTGCTGAATCTCCAGATGAA
>JAAYEB010000111.1 GCA_012728995.1 Fibrobacter sp.
ATCAAGAATTTCTCTATCCCGTTTATTTTTAATATTTTTTAATTCATTTGAAACAGGAATTTTTTCCTTAATTTCATCCGGTAATGGCAGTTTACATATTTTTTTGAATCCCATAATACCCCTGAATAGAAAATTGTTATCAACGATCGCTCATGATATTTGTAATTTATCCTATTTTACACTGCATAAAAAGGCTGCAGTCAGGAACATCTTGCTTAATTATGTACAAACCGTTCTCGACTAAGATAACCTGGTCTTTTCCAAAGATGCTCCTGGTTAATAGTTATCTGTTTTGTGACATGGGTTATGATAATATAAATTATCTGCCATACAATTCATTTACACTAATCTTTTTTGGTGCATTATTATCTATTTAAATTTCTTACCCGTAGCTTGCTCATCAAACCAGTATGAGGAGTTCGATTATACGATTTCTATGGACTATGCTCACAGTTTTTCTGTAATTAGCCTCGGTTTTTAAATCTACCTGGCTGTTTTTATCAATTATGTCTTAATGATTGAATATTTAAGTTTGATTTAATAAAATATAAAGGTAAGATTATGTTTAGTACCAATTTGTCTGAAGCATCTGATTTTAATCTTATACGGTATGAACTGCTGGTATGCAGTTCAATTTTTTCCGTTTTTATTGAGTTGTTTATTAAATCTGATGCATTTTGAAAAACTATATGCGATCGTAAACTTACTTACACTTTGAAATATAAAAATTGTCGACTATTGAGAATTTTATCCAGATTTTGTCGGAAATATTAAAACCCTTGTAATTATAACATCTGCCGAGGATTAAATGAAAAAGTTCAGAAGTATTAAATCCAAGTTAATATCATACACTATGATATTGATATCAGGCATCTTTTTGATAGTACTTTCCGTTATTATCATTATGAACGTCATAAATGTAAATAATCAGATTAATAAATCCCAGAAGAATATTTATAACTCACTTATTACCCGGGGAAAAACTTTAGTAAAAAATAATAGCATGGCAATGAGTGGAATGGCTGAAGATAATGCATTTACAGCAATTCAAACTCTCGTTTCATCAACTGTTTTTGATGATGCGGATATGAGTTATGGTATATATATGGATTCAAGAAAAATACCATGGGCGTACACTTTTAAAACCGATTCTGATAAACAAAAAATTGAAACCCAACCTCTTGAAGATTCAATGTCTGTCTGGGCATCATCATTAAGAAATCCTGGCTATAAATCCATTTTTTTTAAAGGTTCTGAAATAATAGAATTTGCAGCTCCTGTAGTTTCTGAAAATATTATCCTTGGATGTATCCGCTATGGAATCAGCACCGATTCCATGCGTGAATCCATTAAAGAATCACAACGTGATGGAAAAGCAGCCATGAATCAGATGATTGCTATGTTAATTGTTCTATTTTTTGGGTCATTGATTAATGGTTACATTGTCATAAAACCGCTGGCATCACGCATAACCAGCCCTATAGATTCTCTGGTCAGCTCAACAAAATTAATTTCTGAAGGAAATTATGATATTGCTGTAAATCCATCAAGTGATGATGAAATCGGTAATTTAGCTGAACATTTTGAATCTATGCGTAAAACTATCAAGGAATATACAGATCACCTTCAGGAAATAATTGATGAAAAAATGCAACAAGTTAATGATATTCTCAATAATATTGACCAGGGGCTTTTTACCATTAATTTAGATGGAACTATTAATAAAGAGTATTCAGCCCGTGTTAATGATATTTTAAAAATTGACAATCTTGAGAATCGCAATCTTGATGAAATATTGAGACTTGATAAAGAGCAACAGAAAACCTTTAAGATTTGGCTGAATCTTGTCAAAAAAAGGCACAAAACACAGAAATGGAAAAAACTGACCAGATTAGCTCCTGTTCAGGAATTGAATTTATCTGTCTCAAATAATCCTGAATCAGATATAGAATACGTATCCATTTCTTATCAGAAAATATTGGACAAACATGGAAACCTTTCAAAGATAATGGTTCTCGCAATGGATGAGACCGAGAAACGTCTGAAAGACCTTCAAATGCAGGATCAAAAACAGGAACATGAGAATAAAGTTAAAACCATATTAAGTATTGTCAACACACCACCTGAAGAAATATCAGGGTTCATTGAAGACACTTTTTCAAGACTCAATGAAATTAATTCTCAGATAAATGAACATCTAAATAGTGTAAAAAATCAGAGAAATGATTTTCCTGGTACTGTAAAACATA
>JAAYEB010000007.1 GCA_012728995.1 Fibrobacter sp.
TGCGTTCATCTTTTTCATTGTCTTTTACAGTTTCAAGTGCAGCAACAGCTTTTTTGAGATTTTTCTGATGATAGTAAATTATTGACAACTGAAATGCCAGATCTGCACACGAATCACTGCAGCATGAGGTCAATTTTTTTTCCAGATCCCCCGCTGCAGCATCAAGATCTTCTCCCTTTCGGGAGCTTAGTGCAAGATTAAGCTGTGCACTTCGCAATTCCGGATTGATTTTTAAAGCTTTACGAAATTGAGCTTCAGCCTTTTTATCATCTTTCTGAAGGTGATATATTACTCCGAGAAAATCATGATACTCTGCCCGGTTATCCATTTCAATAGCACGTAAAATTAACTTCTCTGCACCTTTTAAATCATTTCGCCTTCGGGCATTCAACGCTCGTATATGAAAAAATGAAGGGTCCTGAAGAGAATCGGCCATCCCTTCCCACATAGTCTCTGCCTGATCAAATTTTTTCTGATGAAAATAGATCTGACCAAGGTTGTACTTTAAAATCGGATCGTTTGGATAATTCTTCAATCCCTCTTCGAAATAGTGTAAGGCTGAGGCATTATCGTTGCACTCTTTTGACGCAACCCCTGCCAGAATGTATGCATCAGCAACATGTTTTGTCTTTACAGAGAAATACCGTTTCAGTGTTGAGAGTGCATCTTTGCACTTTCTGTCATCAAGCTGAACTGATGCAAGTTCGGTGAGCAGTGATGGATCAGCGCCTCTGGAAACAGCGCTGGAAAAATATTCTGAAGCTTTTTGATTGTTTTTCCGGGCTGCTTCAATCTGTCCCAGCATTTTCAGCGCATCAACATCTTTATTATTCTTGTCAAGAATACCTATGGCCCTTGAAGTATCACCATTGACAATTAATCCGTGGGCATAAAATCCCCATGCATCCTTGTATTTGGGAGCCATTTTGTAGGCTTTTTTTAAATTCTCAAGCGCATCCTCGTTTTTTTCCAGTTTTAGATTTACCATACCCAGTCTTACCAGTGCCTCAACAAACTTTGGATCAGCTTTCAGGGCTCTTTCGAACAACCTTTTTGAGGCTTCCAGATTTTTTTCATGAAGCTGGATCAATCCCAGATTGTATGATGCTATTGCGTAATCGGGTTCTTTTGAAGCCAGTTTTTCCCATATTTTCTGGGCATCTGAAACGATGCCTTTTCGGAAATAAACGACACCCCGGTTATTCACGGCATCACTATAATCCGGTATGATGCTCAATGCCTGATCAAAATATGCAAGTGCTATGTCGTAATCCTTTTTATTGAGGGCTTCAAGACCCTTCTCATTCATTTCAAACGCTTCTTTTACGGCTTTTGAAATTGCTGACGGCAAAGGTTCTTCACCAAATGGATCATACTCAAATTCAATTTCCAACGACCACACTGCAATAAATCCACATATAAGAATAATTGTTCCTAAAATACCTCTCATTAACTACCACTCTCCTGTGAATGAAATGAAACTTTTAAAGGTAACTCTTCCCAACTGGAAAAAGATATATCCGGTATCACCTCTCCATATAAATCGTGCATAAATGCAACGCTGCTGTCACCACAAAAAAAGGCTGTATGCATTCCGATCTCTTCTGCCGGTTTTATATCAAGCAACAGATCGTTTCCAACCACAACTGTTTGTGATGGTAAGATATGGTATTCATACAACGCATCATAAAGTCGTCTGTACAACAGTTGATCCGGTTTGGCAATTCCGTATTCATAAGAAAAAAACGTCAGATCCACATCAAAAAGTTCTAAAAAATCATCATATTTACCCTTGCTCTGATCTCTTATCATCAATGTAAGATCCATTGGAGTATAAAATTGTGCATTGGATAAGATACCAAGAGCGACATTTTGACTTTTCAGCTCTTCCAGAGCTTCAACGACACCAGGATATAACTGTCTTCCCAGGGCATAAAAATTATAGGTGAAAGCCAGATACCGGGCAAAATCTGTTTGTGATCCTTCAAAATATTCTTTAAATTCATATCCCCGTCTTTTGAGTATCATCAAGATGACACTCCAGATCTCTTCAATTTTAACCTCCGGAAACTCTCGTCCCTTTTCTGAAGCTTTCTGATGATTCAGGGCTATTAATCCATGATAAAACTCACTTAAAGTTTTTTCCGGAGTCTCTTTTGGGTTAATTTCTCTGATGGTCTGTTCCATACCAAAGCGGTTGATCAATTTTAAAAAATCTTTGGCAAGAATATCGGTTCTGGATTGTTTGTCTCCAAAGCCAGGTCTCCAGTAGTTTATTATGGTACCATAAATATCAAATATAACAGCTCTGATATCGGTAAGTTTTGTTGTTTTTGATTCATATTTTACAGGAATCAGTTCTCGTTTATGGATCTGAGACTCTTTTTCATGAATATTGCGGGCATATTCTGCAAGATCCGACACATTTTCTCCTCAGGTTAAGATTCCAATACCCAACAATCGGTTAAAATACATTTCTCCAGTAATGATACGAAACCAGTTATAATACCTGGTGATAGTAAGTAATAATTGTGATTATCTGATTCCCTGTTTCTCTTCCCGGATATCTCCGAGGACCTTATTTCTTTCCAGTACCAACGAAATAGCTTTTTAAACTTTTTTGATCATCATGGTCGAGTAGGCCAAGGAATTTCACCTTCAGCCTCTCACGGAACCGTACTTGAATCTCTCAATTCATACGGCTCTTATTGTCCATATCGGCCCATATCTCAGTCTGTTCCAATGCACAAATAA
>JAAYEB010000112.1 GCA_012728995.1 Fibrobacter sp.
AACCCCTCACACATGACGCTTACCGAAAGTATCGGTTTTGCAAGGCGGGTTAAACCGAAAAGGTGCTATTTTATTCATATGAGTCATGATATACATTATAAAAATGATTCTGCAAAACTGGACTCATGGATGGCTTTTTCATATGATGGTATGAAGATAACTGTGCCGGATTTATGAATCTATTAAATTCAGGCAGTAAGTAAAAAGTTAAAATCTGTTTCGGGGATGGTTGAAACCTCTCGTTTTTATGTGAAGCTCATTATTTGAACTGGCAATATCGCGGGTAATTAAAAAGTGGTGGAGTCTGTAATGATTATTTGTCGGCTTAAATCGAGAGATGAAACTCCGGAGTTCAAGTCGAGGTATCGTTCTTTTAGAAAATTGCAGAATAATAAGCTCGAAAAAAGTTGATAATCAGAAATAAGTTTTAAGATTTGTTTAAAAAATGAGTGGAGTTATGGAAGCTTATAAAAAAAATTTTATTGAGTTTATGGTACGGAGTAATGTGCTGACGTTTGGGGATTTTATTACAAAAAGCGGGCGGCCAACACCTTTTTTTATCAATACCGGAAATTATGAAAACGGAGAGCAGCTTTTGAAGCTGGGGCAGTATTATGCAAAAACTATAATGAATACAATACCGGATGGTTTTGATGTATTATATGGTCCTGCGTACAAAGGTATTCCATTGGTTGTTTCTACTGCAATGATTCTTCATTCTGATTATGGTAAAAAAATGCCATTTTGTTTTAATCGTAAAGAGGTAAAGGATCATGGTGAAGGCGGAAATATTATAGGGCATAAGCTAAAAGATGGTGAGCGGGTATTGATAATTGAAGATGTTACTACTGCGGGAACTTCAGTGCGTGAATCCATACCTCTTTTAAAGGCTGCAGCGAATGTTTCAATAACAGCCCTTGTTGTATCTGTTAACAGAATGGAAAAGGGTGGAACCGAGAAGAGTGCTCTTGATGAGTTGCGGGATGAGTTTAAAATCTCTACTCTTGCTATAGTTACCCTTTCTGAAATCATCTCACATTTGCATAATAAGGAGATAGACGGAAGGGTGGTTCTGGATGATGTGATCTTTGGAAAAATTGAGGCATATAGAAACATTTATGGAGCAGATAAATAATCGACGGACGACGTGTGTGCATGAAGGTCATATCTATCTCCCATCGTTGTCGTTGTCGTAATAGACCCATCGACTCTGCTCGGGGAGCGTACGTCTGAATAAATCGTTCATTTAAATCGGGTTGCTGAGCAGTCGAAGCATGGTTACCGAGAAAAGTCGAGGTAACAAATTGCTGCAATCGCCCATAGTAGAATGGCCGAACTCAATTCAAAATTCAAAATTCATGATTCTATTATTATGTGTCTGCAAAAAGGTTCGCGTAAAGAATTCGCATGATTCAGGTTCAAATATTTGATTTTTGTACTGAACACCTAACATCTTTAATGGGTAAGATCACCTGTTTTGTCGTTTTATAGTTAAATACTACTCGTTTAGAGTATGAAGAATGTTAGACGATTTCAAAAAGGAAATCAGATTTAATGGGCCGGATTAATGATTTTATTGTGGAAATGAGCTAAGTCGTGCTGAAAAAAGTATCGATTATACTGCTGTCAGGTATTGTGTTATTCCTGGGTGGTACTATAGTGTTTAAAAATATTGCCAACTGGTTAATCGTTTCTGATGCTGTCCCCAAAAACCTGAATATAGTATTTACTTTTGCCGGTGAAGGGGTGAGAGTTAATTATTCCCGGAGTTTGATGCAAAAATATTCTGAAGCGACCTGGGTTTTGAGTGATTATGAAGATGGTTACGCACGTCTTTTAAGGAAAAATAAATTCAATATGGATCGTGTAGTTGTTGTAGATACCTGTAAAAACACGAAATCGGAAGTAAATGCTTTAGCACAATGGGTCGACCAGAATAAACCGGTTTCAGATTCAGGTTCAACCATCTCTATTGGTCTTGTATCCAGTCCATATCACATGAGAAGAATCAAGATGATGATAAACAGACGGTTCAAAGATAAAAATATAAAATTTCATTATCTTCCTGTGCCATTGAAGCAGTATAAATGGACTTCGGAAATGGTACAGTACTGGTGGAAAACCTCAGAGGTATCCAAGGTTGTATTTATCGAACTACAGAAAATTGTATATTATTTTTTAATTTTATAGCAGATTTGCAGAATAATGAATTTTCGACAAGCTTATGAGGTGCTGCCGGATCTGAATCTCAAGAAAAAGGTAGTACAATCACGTTTTATCCAGGTTTATAAAAATTTTTATAATCTTGGTTTTCCCGATACAGATCATTTTATAGGAACCTTTAAAGCTTGTAACTTTACAATAACAGCCCAGGTTTTCAAACCCGCGAAAAGTTCTGGAACTGTATTCATGATTCATGGATATTTAGATCATAGTGCTTTGATGCGGAATTTGATACACCATTGTCTTCAATGCGGATACAATGTTGCAATATTTGATCTGCCAGGGCATGGACTGTCTTCAGGCAGCATTGCTTCGATCAGCAGTTTTGATCTGTATGTTCGGATATTGCAAAAATTCATATCAATAACTGAAAGCGATCTGCAATTACCCTTCTACTTTGCCGGACACAGTACAGGATGTTCGATTGCATATCAGTTTGTAGTTTCAGATCCATCTTTTAAAAAAGTTTTATTTATTGCTCCTTTGATTCGTCCAAAACACTATTTGCTGATGAAACTTGTTTATCCGATACTCAAAAACAGGATATCAGAGTTACCGCGAGTCCACCGGGAGACTTCTTCAGATAAAGAGTATGTTAATTTTCGTCGAAGTGATCCGTTGTGGATAAAAAACATAAGTTTTGACTGGATTAAAGCTTTACTTGATTGGAATGAACGAATTAAAGCATTTAGACCAGTCAGGATTCCGACACTTGTCATTCAAGGCACATCTGATAAAGTGGTAAACTGGAGATATAATGTTTCTTTTCTCAGTGAAAAATTGCCACATTCTGAAATTTATTATATAAATGGAGCAAAACACGATTTATGCAATGAAATGCAGGTTTACAGACAAATGTTGATGTCTGAAATCGATAGATCATTTTTTTAATAAAATGGGATAAAGCATCATCCTCAGGCTCATTGTAGATTAATGGTCTTAATTCAGGAATATAACTACTACCTGAATCGGACGATTAATTTGCAGCTTGTCCCGCAGTACGGGAATGAGCTGCACAGCAGCACTACCACAGAAAGGGTTTTATGTTTGTGAGGGTCATATCTATCTTTCACCGTTGTCGTTGTCGTAATCGTTGTCATTATCGTAATCGTTATCGTAATCGTATAATTTCATATTAAGTGTTCCGGATCTGGTTCTTAATACCAATGTTTGCGAAATTCGCGTAAAGGGATTGTCTTATTCAGGTACTATCTGTTTTGGACAGGAAG
>JAAYEB010000008.1 GCA_012728995.1 Fibrobacter sp.
CTGCGGTTAAAAAAGCTGCGGTTAAAAAAGCTGCGGTTAAAAAAGCTGCGGTTAAAAAAGCTGCGGTTAAAAAAGCTGCGGTTAAAAAAGCTGCGGTTAAAAAAGCTGCGGTTAAAACAAAAAACCTTAAAAAAACACAGCACTAAAAGAAGTTCAAGATAAGATTCTTGTTAAAAAAAGACCTGTTTGAGTACAGAACAGATTTTTCTGTTCTGCTTTTCAAATTTTTTTTGAGAATTAATAACGATTCTGCTTGTTTCCCATATCTGCACATTCTATTTTTGATGCATCCGACATGAATAATAATCTCCTCAATAGTTTGACTCCATGATAGAATTTTCAAAGCAGATATCGGAAAAATGGAACATTTCGCTGGAGCTTTCTGAGCAGTTATGTACTGCTTATGAAAAGCGTGATAAGCCATACTACCTTGTTGAGTATCGACCTGAAATAGCAAATGAACTCACCAGCTCTATAGTATGGAAGGTATTTGATTTCCTTAATGGAATGGAAGAACTTTCAAAGAAGAAAAAGCGTATTATTAATGCATTAAAAAAAGCGCAAAAGCTTTCTCCTGCATTAGAAAGACGGGTTAATTTGACAATAAACCCGTTTGAGCTTGATGATATTCTGCTTCCATTACGGCCAAATCCAAGAAGCAAGGGACAGCTTGCCATAAAAAAAGGACTGTCTCCTCTTGCTGATGAAATAATGAAACAGGAAGAGAACGGATCTGTTGAAGAAGCAGCAGAACCATATATTGGAAAAGATCCTTCACTTGTTACTACTGATGATGTAATCAAAGGTGCCAAAGATCTTCTTGCTGAAAGGTTTGCATACGATGAAACAGTTCGGGCAATGGCAAGAGAGTTTGCATATGAGGATGGATTTGTTGAGGTAACGCCTAAAAAAAAGAATGATTCACATTTCACTCAATATGCAGATAAGCAGATCCCGATCCAGGAAGTTTCAAAAGAAGAAATTTTAAAATTGATGGTTGCAGAGGATAAAAAAGAGATCCGGTTGAAACTGGGTGTTCAACTTTTTCGGATTACTGAGTTGCTTCGACATCATTTTATCGAAAACCCTGCAACTATATGGTTTGATCTCTTATGCGAAACCATAGACGATTGCTGGATGCGGCTTTTGCAGGCTGTAATAGAGAGGGATGTTAAATCAAGGGTTCGTGAAGAAGCTCAGGAGTGGGCTGAACAGATCATAATTACTGATCTGGAAAAAAATCAGGCGGTGGAAAGTATAAACAGATCTGCTTTTTTGATTGCCAATGCTGCACCCAGGAAAAATATTCAGTTAATTGCTTTGAATGGTCAAGGTAATTTGCTTGGAACAACAACAGAAAAGAAACCTCCTGAAGGTAAAACATTTGTCAGTGAAAGATTAAAACAGTTTTTAAACCGGCATAAGCCGGACACAATTATCATTGTTAATAATGACCAGGCATCAGTGGCAGAATCAGTTTTGAAAATGGCTACTTCCGGTTTTGAACAAGTACCGCAGATACAATATTTCACTTCTGGGAAATCTGATAAAAACCCTGCTGAATCAGAATGGATGAAAAGTGAATTCGATTCACTGCTTGATGAAAACCAGAGAAAACTTTATGGTATCGGATTACAATATATAAAACCATTATCCCTGATTCCTAAAATCGGTTCTTCATATTATGCAGTTCATGCTTTTCAGGATCTCTTACCTGCTGAAAAGTTTCTGCAAATAGTCCATAGAATAATAATTCAGACTAAACTCTACGAGGGTGTGCAGATCAAGACCGTTCTGGATTCGGCTCTTGTTCAAGCAGAAATAATTCCGGAAAGTATTGCCAGAGAAATCAAGAATTCAGAAAAAATGATAAATACAAAAAATGATCTTTTGAAAATTACCGGAATGACAGAAATCATCTTTAGAAACATGTCTGGTTATTTAATTATTCCTGATTCAGTTAGTTTGCTGGACCGTACATTACTACATCCAGATTTCTATACATGGATCTTTGAAATAAGTGAACAGTTGGCAGTTTCTGTTGATACAATTGTGCGGGATCCGGACATCCTGCGTTCTTTCAATACAGATGATATCACAAAAAAGCTCTTTCTCGATAAAAAAATCATTGCACATTTAAAAGCAGGTGCGAAATATTTAACACAGACAGTGCCAAAGGTTAAAAGGAAACTTAAGCTTGCTGAAGTTCAAGAAGGGGCAATCGTTTCCGGAACTGTTACCAATATTACTCCATTTGGTGTGTTCGTTAATATAAATGCTGTTTGTGATGGACTTATTCATATCAGTCAGTTGGCAGATGAATATGTCGAAAATCCGGAACAGGTTGTAGCTGTTAACGACAAGGTTGATGTTAAAATCCTGAAGGTGGATGTAAAAAAACGACGGATCTCTCTGTCTATGAAAGGGCTTGGAAATAAAGCTCCAAAGGTGCGCCCTACCAAGGGACAACTGAGCAATCTGGCTGAGCATTTTAAAAATCGTTGAATACAGTTCCTTTTTCCCAAAGGAAAATCATGCGATTGTAAAAGGCTTTCATTAATAAAAAACGGGCACGGGTTTGTTTGATGTCTGGTGTATATAAAGGACAGGTATGATAAAACCGGTTAAAAGTCAGGCATAATCTCGTGAAAAAATATCTTAAACCATTTCCTGAAATAATCTCCTGCGGTTCTGCAAGTGCAATTTCTCTCATCAAAAAAACTTCTTCATTATATATTAAATTCCCAGGATCGGCCTTTTCTATCTCTTCAATAATTTCTGATGATGAAACAAGCTGCTTGTAAGCTTTCTTCAGCTCAGGATATTCAGAATAAATCCGGGAGTATTGGTTATTGTCAAGATGTGATACTTTTTTTGAACATACTGAAACCGTTTTGAAATTCAGAAATGATCTGTTTAATCTGAAATTGATAAACCCGTTCTGTATATTGCTTTGTGCAGGTTTTGGGGTGCTTCCGGTAACAGGACTTTCTTTCAGTGTGTGGAGAATGTTTTTTGCCACCTCTGTATGAGAAAAATTTTCATTAAAAGCAATTTGTCTGGCGATCGGTGTACAAAGGTCTCCATATTGCTGTTTTGTAAGTTTAAAAATTATTGGATATTGTTTTAGTTGCAGGTGCGAGTAAACCAAAGAGATCGCATCGTATAATGATGTACGAAAGTAATGGTAAACATTCATTCAAGAGGTCCGGATCAATCGACCGTATAAATCTTTCCCTCAGTCCATAGTTCTTCAAGTTTGTAATATTCTCTAATGTCTGGCAGCATGACATGAACTATCACATCTGAAAAATCTATCAGTATCCACCTGCCTTCATCTTCACCTTCAACAAGCCATGGTTTTGTGCCCTGTGTCTTAAGGGATTCAACAATTCCGTCGGAGACCGCACGGTTATGTACGATGTTATCACTTTGGCAGACAATAAAAAAGTCTGCAACACCTGAAAGTTCTCTTAGATCGATAACTGTAATATGTTCGGCAAGCTGTTCCTGGGCACTTTTGATAATTGATTTAACGAGTTGATCGCCTTTTAATGGATTGTTGTATTTTTTATTCACTGAATTCTTTCTCCAAAATCGGGTCCTGTGTATACTGTGACATCATATGAATTTTCATTATTTCTGATTATAACCATCTTATCGGTTTTTAAAACTTTGGCAATCTGGCTTGCTATGGTTGTATCGGTTTTCCGTGAAACCACGAGTGTGAAAGGGTAGTTCCAGTTTTCTGCATTATCTACATTTTTAACATCAAAATTGGCTCTTCTCAGGTAATCGGCTACTTTATTTGCAGCTCCGTTAATTCCACAGCCATTGAGTACCTCAATACTTCCAATATAAGGAACAGAAACTGAATCAAAATGGTTTTGAGGTTTTATTGTTTTGTTTACTGATTCACCAATGATTATGGAAACAGCCATAATGGAAAAGATAATCAGCAAAGTGAAAAAATTTTTCATGCCAAAAATGAAAGTTATCTATTTCCCCGGTTGATAGAAACAATTTTAGGTTTATGATCTGGAATGTCTTCAGGACCCAGCAAAGCATAAGAAAGGACCATGATCCGGTCTCCAACCATTCCCAGGCGTGCCGCAGGCCCGTTTAAAGCAACAATTCCTGAACCACGTTTTCCCTTAATACTATATGTGATCAGTCTGGTACCTGTATCTACATTCAAAACATGTACTTCCTCGTTGGGAAGAATACCTGCTTTTTCCATATATTCTTCATCTAATGTTATACTTCCTTCATACTCAAGGTCAACATTGGTAATTCTGATATCACGAATTTTCCCATTTAAAAACCGTCGAAACATTGCACAACTGTCCTGTGATAGAGATTTATTTTAAGATACTTTGATGTATATAACGATATTATCCATTTTAAATCCGACTAAGTAATATTAATTATGCCAAGCACAGGATAATTTTGTACTAGCAATAATAGAAAATATATTATTCTAACCTTAAAAGTTGATAATAGTCGATAATTTACGATTCCTTTTTTTCTTTTTTGGGTTCATTATGTTATGAAAAAAGTGCCATTGACCGAAGCTTGAAAATTGAAATACTGTATGTACATCTTCTATCCTGTCCAGAATAAAAATGGCATGTTACGATTTTTTTGTGCAAAGTAGTTTTATCAGGATCAGATCCGCAGAAACCAGAAATTAATTCCCGATGAAAATAAAAATCTGACTCTGAATCTGGTAATAAAAATTCAGATCTATTCAGCAGGATTTATTTTGAACCGGATGAATCCAGATCAGGAGTGATTTTGGAGCAATTCACAGGGTCGTTTCTAGTTTGTTGGAAAATGCAGACTTCGGCTGTATTGAACTGTTATCAACTCTGTAAGGAAATTACCACATCTGAAAGACCACCTGAAAAAGCTGCTTCTGGTTTAATTGGATTTTGTCATTTTGGCAATTTCATCCCGGATTTTTGCTGCATCCTCATATCTTTCCTCGTTGATAGCTTTTTTCAATTGCCTTTTATGTGCTTCCAGTGGAGTAAGTTCTATCTCTTCTGCTTTTGTATCTTCATCTTTTGTGTCTTCTTCAATACTGGATTCATCTGGAATAACAACACCGGCTTTATCCATAACGTCTTCATCCACATATATAGGAGAAGAAAGACGTAGAGCTATTGCAATTGCATCGCTTGGACGTGAATCTATTTCCAGTAGTTTGTTATTGAATTGAAGTACAAGTCGTGCATAGAATGTTTCATCAACAAGGGCGCATATTTCTGTACGAACAAGTTTACAATCCAGTTTTTTGAGCACATTTTTGAACAAATCATGTGTAAGTGGTCGTGGAAATGGTATCTGATTAAGTTGAATCGCAATAGATTGTGCTTCAAGTTGACCTATTGATATAGGTAAAGACCTGTCATCATCTGCACCACGTAACAGAATTATGAACTCTTTTCCCATATTAACCAGAAATGTATTTGCTACTTCAACCTTTATCATATTTTTAATCTTTCTTCATATAGTTTAACTGTTTGCTTGCTGCGATAATTCATTTCTTTTATTTCGCATTTCGAATAAATACGAAAGAAACATTTCGATATTTAACCCAAATAGTAACGATCGCTTTACGCGTGTCTTTTTTCGTGTACAGTTGCATAAAAGGTTTTGGGGCTGTTTGAAAATTCATATTTATAAGAGAATACGATTTTTATGGAGCTATATCGGTATGCAAAATCCAGGTCAGTAAGCAATATTTATCACCAATAGATTATATCCATTATCCACCAAATAAGAATCCTTGATGAAATTACCTCTGGTTCTTGCCTTCGTTTTCGAGGCTTGTCTGTTACGTCTGGCCAAGCCCCTGGTTGTGGTTTTCGATTCAGATAATTCTTTCAGAGGGGATTTACCTCTATAGTCTGATTTCTGTCGGGTCCGATTGATACAATAAGCACTGGGACATTATAACAAAGTTCCTGGATTCTTTTTATGTAAACGTGTGCTTTTGAAGGAAGGTCGTTAAAAATTTTGCACTCTGAGATATCACAATTCCAGCCTTCCATAGATTCATAAACAGGAACTGCTTTTTCCAGCATAGAAATTCTGGATGGGAATTGGTCAACTTTTTTCCCATCAATTTCATAGTGTGTGCATATTTTTATCTCGTCAAGTTTGTTAAGTACATCAAGCTTTGTTAGTGCAAAACGGTTTAATCCGTTTACTTGTACGGCTTTTCTGATCATTACGCTGTCAAACCAGCCGCATCTGCGCGGCCTTCCGGTTGTAGCACCAAATTCGCCCCCTTCATCCTGAAGCTGTTTCCCAATTGAGTCGTTCAGTTCTGTTGGAAAGGGTCCGTTACCTACTCTGGTGGTGTAGGTCTTTACTATTCCAATTACATAATCAATTGATGATGGTCCGATTCCGCATCCGCTTGCAGCACAACCAGAGACTGTACTTGAAGAAGTTACGAATGGATAGGTTCCATGATCAATATCAAGGAATGTTCCTTGTGCACCCTCAAACAGTAATTTTTTTCCTTTCCGGGATTCTTTAAAGAGGTAATATCCGGTATCTGTAATAAAGGGTAGTAATCGGTTTCTGATGGATTTATAATGGTTGAGTATTGCATCTTTATCGAGAGATAATTCAGATTGATAAACAGATTCGATTAATCTTTTTTTCTGTTCCAGATTTGCTTCAAATTTTTTGGTAAACAGATCCCAATCGACCAGATCTGCAACCCGAATACCGTTTCTTGCAGCTTTATCTGCGTAAGCCGGTCCGATTCCTCTTCCGGTGGTTCCTATTTTACCGGTTCCCATCAGATTTTCTGCAGCGTTGTCTTGTGCTTTATGGTAAGGAAGCACCAGGTGGGCTGTTTCTGAAATAAAAAGACGATTATCAATGGAAATTCCCTGTGTTTTGAGTTCATCTATTTCTTTCAGAAATTGTTCGGCATCAAAGACTACTCCATTGGCTATGATACAGATTTTATCTTTGTACATAATCCCGGATGGTACCATGTGAAATACAAACTTCTGCCCTTCTGCTATAACAGTATGGCCAGCATTTGCACCACCCTGGAAACGGATAATAATATCTGAGCGTTTAGTAAGGTAATCTATTACCTTTGCTTTTCCTTCATCTCCCCATTGAGATCCAACTATCACTGCATTGGACATGCTACCACCTGAATTAAAAAAAACTAACAGATCCTGCGCAAAATAATCTCGCGAATCATTCTAAAAATCATAAAAACACAAGCCCATAAATTAAGTCAGGGCAACCTGTCAGGTCAAATCAGTGTCCTATATATTATTTTAACGGTTCTGATTCGACTTTCAGAATATATCAGAAATATCTGGCAAAACTGGATGTTTATGACTAAGAACAAGTTAGGAACTATAAAGGGGGAGGTTTTCATTGAGCACAGGTGCACAAATAGCGAAAAATTATTCTTTTGATTGCCGGGTTTTTTGCGATAATAAATTAGTCCGGATATCACCGTAATATTGAGGTTTTTTCGTAGCAGAATGGAATACTTCAATGATGCATAAAAAAATGCAGGTATTTGAGCTTTAAATTGAAATTTCAATTAAACCGGACAACTCCGGAAAAAATTATAAGTAAATACTCTTTTCATTTTAACAAAAATAGTCAGAGTAAAAAATGTACAATCCTCAAAATCCATTAATAATTCAAAGTAACAGTACGATACTTCTGGAGGTGAATAATCCTCTTTTTGCTGAAGCGCGTAATGCGATAAGTTTGTTTGCTCATCTTGATAAAAGCCCCGAATACATTCATACCTATTCTATAACGCCACTTTCGTTATGGAATGCTGCTTCATTGGGTATAACTGCTCAGCAGGTTATTGATAGACTTTCCAGGTTTTCAAAATATCCTCTTCCTGGGAATGTAGCAGAAGATATTATTGAGCTTATAGGGCGTTTTGGCAAGATTTCACTTGAGAGTGACCCGGTTGGTCTTGTTTTACGTTCCAGCGATACCTCCCTGTTGCATCATTTAACTCTTCACCCACAGCTTAGTCCATTGGTTGATCGCACTATTGATGATAATACGGTACTGGTTTCCCGTAAATACAGAGGCTTGATAAAGCAGGTTTTGATTTCGATTGGCTACCCGGCTCACGACAAGGCCGGGTATGTTGATGGCGAACCGTATCCAATAGAGCTGCGAAAACAGACTGCAAGGGGTGAGGAATTTAAAGTCAGGGAATATCAGCGGCTTGCAGCAGAAAACTTTATTGGTAATCTTGAGTCACCTGGTGGAAGCGGGGTTGTGGTGCTGCCATGTGGGGCTGGGAAAACGATTGTTGGTATCTATGTTATGAGTTTGCTTAAGAGGAAAACCCTGATACTTGTTACAAACGTAACTGCTGCCAGACAGTGGAAAAGAGAGATACTTGACAAGACTGACTTGAAGGAATCGGATATTGGAGAGTATAGCGGTGAATCCAAGGAGATCAAGCCTGTAACTCTGGCCACATATCAAATAATCACATTCAGGAAAAATAAAAATGGGCCATTTATTCATTATGATATTTTCAATTCTGAAAACTGGGGTTTGATTATTTATGATGAAGTGCATCTTTTGCCGGCTCCTGTTTTTAAATTTACTGCTGATTTGCAGGCCCGAAGAAGGCTGGGGCTAACCGCTACTCTTATACGTGAAGATGGGCATGAGGCTGATGTGTTTACATTGATAGGGCCGAAAAAATTTGATATCCCCTGGAAAGATCTGGAACGTCAGGGATGGATTGCTGCTGCAAGGTGTATAGAGATAAGGGTAGATCTTCCGCAACAGGAGAAAATGAGATATCTGACATTAACACCCAATAAACAGATCAGGTTTGCCTACGAGAATCCTTCAAAAACAGCAGTCGTAAAAGAACTGCTCGAAAAACATAAAAATGATCAGGTTCTTGTTATTGGTCAGTATCTCTCACAACTAGAGTCGCTTTCAAAAGAGTTTAATGCTTCTGTAATTACAGGAGCAACTTCAAATAAAAAACGGGATCAACTGTATAATGATTTCAGAACCGGAAAACTGAAACTTCTTGTCTTATCAAAAGTTGGAAACTTTGCCGTAGATCTTCCCGATGCAAATGTTGCGATTCAGGTTTCAGGTTCATTTGGTTCCAGACAGGAGGAAGCTCAACGTCTGGGTAGAATCCTGCGCCCGAAAAAAAAGCAGGAACAGGCTGTTTTTTACTCGATCGTTACCAGAGAATCCAGGGAACTTGATTTTGCAATGAAACGACAGTTGTTTCTGACTGAGCAGGGTTATTCCTATGAAATCCAATACAGGGAAATAGAATAAATCGTTTGAATGTTTAAACCAGCCTAAAAATAATTAACTTGTATCGAGAACTAATGTGATCTTATGACAATTTGTGCAAATAAGCTCAGTTCTTCTTGCAGGTTAACAGGTATAATAATATATTATTTGTATGAATGAAACTAAATGCTCTGATTGATGCTGTAGTTAAAAAGTACAATCGAATATCGTGTGTATATCGGTATGGCTATTCCAAAAAGAGACGGGGATTACAGGCAAATCACCAATTGAAGTAATCTTGAATTTTCATGCATTTATTTTTTTATCTTTTATGGAATATTTACTATTCACATTAAAGAAGGAGTTACAATGAAACCCCAAAATGCGAAATCATATTTTGGAGCTGCAGTGGTTTTCACCGCTCTTCTAAGCTGCTCTTTACCACCACCCAAATATGTCAATATTGAGGATCACGGAAAAATCGCACTGGTGAGTTTTTCTATGAACAGGTCAATAGTTGGTACCGGCCAGGAGAAAGACCGTGGGCCCGGTTTGTTGCAGAAGTCAAAAAAATATTATTCTGGTCACGAGGAATCACTGGATGTCTTGTGGACAAAATTTCGTGATGAGATTGGTGATGTTTTTCTTAATGTTCCATTTGTAGATTTTGATGAGGTAACTTCTAATGAAAAATATCAGGAGTTAACAAAGCACAAACCGAAAATGATTATGGGTAAGGATGTAGCACCAGGTTCTGATCAAATGTCCCCGGAGGAAATTAATTATATATCTGTTTATGATAAAAAAAAGCTGGATAGTGTGGCTGCAATTTTTGGAGTTGAGTTACTTCTCCTGATTGAAAATCAGATGGGGTATGATTCCAGCAGTGCGATAATTTCGATAAAGACTTCTCACTTGAATCTCAATACTAAAATACATTTGTATAAACCGGGTGAAGGTGTAATCATGTCCGGGTCTTTTGAAGGAAAGAGCGACGAACGTATCAGCTTGTTGGCAGGTGAGGCTAAATCTGAAGATTTTGCTGGATGCACATCTTCAGCAGCACAGAAAGTTCTTGTTAGAATGAAAGAATACATTCTAAAACAGAAAGAAAATGCAATCGCAGCAGGAGATCCAATTTAATTATTGTGCACTGTTCCTCAAATTATTTTTCTATCGACAACACAAAATACCCTGAATGAATCTTCAAGATAATAATCCCCAATCGGGGTCGGGACTCGGAGCTCGGGGTTGGTATCGATTCTTTATCCTCTGTTTCGGTTGATTCGATTCCGATTCCGATACCGAATTCCAACCCCGAAAAAAAAAATTCCAATACTGCTTCTCTTTTTCCTGTCTCCAATAGTGGTTGACACTCGGAACACGGGGTTCGTATCTATCCTGAATTCACCCCTCTTAACTACATTTCAATTTAACAGGAAAATCATAACAGCTTCAATTTTCCTGTTAATTTTCAAAAAAAAATGCCCAAATGTGATGACTGTCACATTTGGGCATTGGAAACATTATTATATTCTTTAATATCATTACAAAAAAGCATTTAAACAATATTACTTAACAGTAAAAAAGGACAGAAACCATGGGAAAACCCGCAGCCAGAGTTGGAGATATAACATCACACGGCGGAGTAATCACTGGTCCTGGGGTACCTACAGTTCTTATAGGCGGTATGCCAGCAGCTACAATGGGAGACATGCATGTGTGCCCTATGGTTACACCGGGTGTTCCACCTATTCCCCATGTTGGCGGTCCGCTTGTGGGCCCGGTTCCGCCAACAGTTCTTATCGGAGGTAAACCAGCAGCCTGTGTTGGTGATATGGCAGTTTGTGTTGGGCCACCCGCTACGATTCTTCCTCCCGGATGTCCCACTGTTCTTTTTGGACAAAGCGGCGGAGGTGGTGGAGGCGGCGGTGGTGGAAGCGGTAAAGACGCAAAGTCCGCATCAGGAGATAGTGCAGAAAGTATCGAACCGGTTGAAGGGACAGAAACGTTTCCTATCGAGATTCAGCGTATCATTGCAAACGCTGCAAAAAATATGACAAAAGATCAGACAAAAGCGGTTGTTGACCAGGTGGCAAAGTCTCTGGCTGAAAGCGGATATACAGGAGAAACTAATCAGGATAAATACAAGGAGCTTACAATTTCTGATATAGTAGAAGTGCTCAAAAGTGTAGAAAAAAATGAGGGTTATGAAGCTGCCCGCCATTTCGCGTCACATCTTGATTACGGAAAACTGACAGAGATCGCAAAAGCCTATGTTAACGGTGAAGACACCA
>JAAYEB010000113.1 GCA_012728995.1 Fibrobacter sp.
ATTATTCCATCAACAAGTGCTGCTGTTGCTCTTCAACACCACGAGAGACAGGACGGTTCCGGATATCCGCGGGGAATAAAGGGAGAAAACCGTCCTCCTCTGAAAGATTTTTCAAAGCAGAATATGATTCACAGGTTTGCCGAGATTGTATCTGTTGCTGATGCATATGATTCGTTGATTTATGGGAGGCCGCATGAGGGGGCGGGGCCTGTTGATATCAAAAGCGCCATTCGTAAATTAATCCAGTCAGGGGGAACATCATTAAATTCAGATATTGTAAAAACATTAACAAATATTGTACCCCTGTTTCCTGTTGGTACGCGAATAAAAATTGTTAATGCTCCTACACCGCAGTTAGTTGGGTATTATGGTGTAGTGGCTCGTGATAATCATGACAATCTTGAAAACCCCCAGATTGTATTGTTTGAAACGAAAAATCATCAGAGAATCAAACCGATACTGGTTGATATGTCTAAGTATAAAGGATTTACACTGGAACCGGTATTTTGAGGCGTTTGGGACGATTTGACACCTGCCTCTATCTGCTCTTCTCCCACAAGATCCAGAAAGTAAAGGAAATCCGGAATACGAAGGCATGAAACGAAACAAATTACTGAAATCATTGATGAATGTGAATGTCAATCCATAACAGAACCGAATAAAGCTAATAGTTGTAATTTTTTATATGATGTTTTTTATTCTGCTTCATGTTACCAGCTAAAATAAAAATTGAACGATAACACTTTGATTTACAATTCGCAGTGAAATAATATATCACTAAGAATGAGTAATTATTTTCTCGACATTTTATAATCCTATCAGTAAAATATGTTCTGTAATGGATAAAAATACGAATGAATATTAATCGTGAAAAAACATTCAAGGAAACATTTCAGGCGTTTTAGTAAATATTCAATGAATGGGATTTTTATCAAGTCACTATAATATTTAAAAGTGAATTTTATGTTATAGAAAGGATGTTTCAACAAACAATTGTTTTTTTATTAACTAGTGAAAGGAACTGTAATCATGTTTATCAAAAAGATCAGATTTACGGGAGTAAGTGCTGCAATCTTCCTTTTGTTATGTGTATACGTGCATGCTGAAGATATCCAGCTTAGCGGAACAGTTACTAACGGTTCAGGTGATCCTGTATCGGAGGCTCAGATAAGTTTTCCCAGATATTCACTACAAACTCAAACCGATTCAGAAGGGAATTTCCAGCTCTCAGGCTCATCACCTGTCATTACAAAAAAAAAGCTATCAAAAGGTTCTTATGTATTATTACAAAAATCAAATATCAGCTTAAACCTGCTTTCCTCATCAAACGTTGAACTTGCAGTCTTTAATTTAAACGGAAAAAAATTATATGCTTATACCAGCGATCAATTAAATCCGGGAATACATTCAATCGAAGTGCCGTTTTACAAATGGGGAAACGGAACCTATCTGGTTTCTGTTGCACATGAGGGACAAAAAACTTCACTCAAACACATTTATTCCATGAAAGGTTATAAAAATACTGATCAAACCCTTAAAACAAGTAATTTTAAAGCCCGGACAGTACAACTGTTGAAGAGTACTGCAGGTGAACCGGATACTCTGGTAATCACAGCACAGGGATATAAAACAGGTTATTATCAGCTTGCTTCTTTAACTGAAAGTGGCATAGATATAGTTCTCGAAAAGGACGGAATAACCATTAATGAAATTAATATTGAGGAAAATAGTGAATCTGTCTATCCTAACAAGCAGATGTTAAGTGTTACTTTTTCTGATGAGATATACTTCGACCGTATGCTCAGTACACCGAGCATAACTATTACTGATTCAGAAGATAATCAGGTGTCCAGAACTATTGCCGGACCGCGGGAAGATGATAAGACAGGCTTTGATATATATGCAGGAGATGGTTTACAGTATAGCAGCAGCTACAAACTTCTTATTGGATACAGAAACCCGCAGGATTTTTTAAGCGATATATATGAATACCGGATCGAATTCAGTACTGTTTCACTTGAAGATGTTGAAGTTGCTACGTTGCCGGCAGCAGTTCCAAATCTAAACTGGATAAGGGGTATAGCTGTTAGTGAAAACGGCGAAGTGCTGATTACACGATCTAAAACAGATCATACACAAAGTTTTATAGAAAAACTGAATGAAACAGAAGCCGGGTATGAAAAGATTGCTGGAAGTGAAGCGCGTGGACGGGATGACGGATCTGTCGAAGAGGCAACTATGGAGGCAATAAGGGGAATTACAATTGATTATAATGGTACTGTTTACTTTACTTCAACACCTGCTACAGGTTCATCGTATACTAAAAGTGTACGTATGCTAAAGGAAAATGAAATAAGTACCATTTATGAAACCAAAAGTGATGGTGTAAGTATAAGTGATGTGGCTGTAAAGAATGATGGAAGTGAAATCTACTTTTTTACCCGAAGGGTTCAGGGTACAACATTTCATGTTTATAATCAAGTTGGTGAGGGAATCAGAAGCACAAGCCTGATTGATGGTTCTGGAATTGATTTTGGCGATAATCCGATTGATAACCCTGATGATGTCAGGGCTGTTGAATATGACATGACAAATGATTTGATGGTTTTTGCGGTTGGAAATAATATCTATACAATGACTCCAGAAGGAGAAGATGTTAACCTGCTTGCCAGTGAAGAGCAGGAAATTAATTTAAGGGGTATTGCAATCTATAATGGTGTAGCATATTATTCATTTAAATCTGGAGATGCTTTAACAAACCGATTCTGTGTAGTTAAGAAAGTACCGGTATCCGGTGGTGACTCTGAAGTATATGTTGGTGCTGATGCAGTGGGACCATATGATGGTGACCGGGAGAATGCAGGAATAATACCCGATAGTAACGGATACTGTGGTGCACTGGCAATTGTTACCGATGGTGATAATGCAGGTACTCTTTATATCGTTAACGGCAAGGACAGGATTGTACGCGTAAAGCCTTGAACCGGAAATGGCAGAACAGAGGGCTGTTAACAGTCATCTGTACTTTGGGGCCGGATTTTTCCGCCCCGAAGTTTTTTCAGCATGTACCCGCTTGAATGAGTTAAATATCTGTTAGTAAAACTGTATGTTTTATTAACTGCTCCGCTTTCAGTTACCGCTTGCGCATAGTGCTAAAAATCGTTGGCGGAATTATTGACAAAAACACAGCCTGACAATCGAATTTACCAAGCTCCACGCGTATCATCGGACCGGTTCCAGTACGTATGACTGCAATTGACCTTTGTTTGTACTCCCTTGTAAGCATGAATAAAAAGTGGTCGACAAGAGATGAACGAGAGCAGTTATACTTTTCGGGTTTGTGAATAATGGCGATTCACATAAGGATTTTATTCGTTACAGGTAATGGTACATTTATACTCTTTATGCATCAGGTATTATTATTGCTATATGGTTGATCATCATAAGTACCTGGTAAGAATAAGTAGTTGTAACAAGAAGAGTTTTGGACATTTACGGCGTGGTTACTGGTTGATACTCACTACGGGTTAGTTGCTGAATTGTTGAAACTGCCCGGGGATGAAGTGTTGATACAGGTACGATAAAACATTGCCTTTAAGAATCCCTCACTGATCAGATCACGTAACAGGAGTTATTAATGGTAGAAAGCAGTTTTGAAGATCTAAAGGTATTGGAAAAAACCCCTACAGGTATCCAGGGGTTTGATGAGATCACGAGAGGCGGCCTTCCAAAGGGGCGACCTTGCCTTTTTGCGGGAACTGCAGGAAGTGGAAAAACTCTGTTTGGCATGGAGTTTCTGGCAAGGGGAGCAATACAGTATAATGAAAATGGTGTAATAATGACTTTTGAGGAAAGGCCGGAAGACCTCATCAAAAATTTTACATCACTTGGTTTTGATATCCAGAAGCTTATTGATGACAAAAAGCTGGTGATTGATTACGTATATATTGAGAGAGCACAGATTGAAGAAACCGGCGAGTACAATTTGGACGGGCTGTTTGTAAGATTAAATTATGCTATTGATGCAATACAGGCAAAACGGGTTGTACTTGATACGATTGAGGTTTTGTTTGCAGGAATGTCAAATGAGGCAATCCTCAGGTCTGAATTGAGAAGATTATTTTATTGGCTTAAGCAAAAGGGTGTTACTGCCGTAATTACCGGGGAGCGTGGTACCGAAACTCTAACACGATACGGACTCGAGGAATACGTTGCCGATTGCGTTGTACTTCTTGATAATATCGTGAACGAACGTATTGCAACCCGGCGCTTGCGTGTCATTAAATACAGGGGTTCTTTTCATGGTGCCGATGAATATCCTTTTTTGATTACCGAACATGGCATTTCTGTTTTACCCTTAACTTCACTTAGTCTTGATCACGAAGTATCACGCGAACGAATAAGTACAGGAGTTAAACGTCTTGATGAAATGCTTGGGGGTAAAGGTTTTTATCGTGGAAGCAGCATACTTCTTTCAGGAACAGCAGGAACGGGTAAATCTACCCTTGCAGCCAGTTTTTCTGAAGCAGCATGTATGCGTGGGGAAAGGGTACTTTATTTTGCGTTCGAGGAAGCACCACAGCAGATTATAAGAAATATGAAATCAGTTAACATTCAGTTACAGGAGTGTATTGATAGAGGTACACTAAAAATCTTTGCATCCAGACCGACCGCATGGGGGCTGGAGCTGCATCTCGCATCTATACATAAAACTATTTCTGAATTTGATCCGGATGTTATAATTATTGATCCTGTTTCTAATCTTATTACTGTTGGAACAGAAAAAGAGGTTAGATCAATGCTTACCCGGTTGATTGATCATATAAAGACATTAGGAATCACGTCTATCTTTACAGATCTTATAATCGGCGATGAGCCAATGGAAAAAACAGATGTGGGAATCTCTTCTCTTATGGATTCCTGGATACTTGTGAAAAACATTGAAATTGGCGGGGAACGCAATCGTGGCATTTATATTCTTAAAGCCCGGGGAATATCGCATTCAAACCAGATAAGGGAGTTCCTTCTTACTTCGGATGGAATTGACATTATAGACGTATATAAAGGATCGGAAGGCGTATTGACTGGAACTGCAAGAGTTATGCAGGAAGCCAGAATGGAAGCAGATGAGTTAATTCGCAAACAGCAAATTGAGCGACTCGAGCAGGAGATCTCCATTAAAGAAAAATTGGTTCAAAGGCAGATAGAAACTTTAAAATCAAAATTTGAAACTGAAAAAGAGGGTTTAATGCGCTCAATTAAGGAGAAACAGATTCGGGAAGAAATAATTATGAAAAACAAGAAAAAAATTGGAGAAATGAGAAATCCTTAAACCGGATTTCTATTATCCCTGATTTTTGCTGTTTATATGGATTCGATCAGATAACAGAATACGGTAACCATAGTAAAAAGGTTTGTAATAATTCTGTAGAAGAGGCAATATGAATACAGATCCGAAAATTGGAGAAACTGCCCGAAATAGTCAATCCAGGTCTGAAGATTTAAAGAAGGTTGGAAGGAATGGGGAAAAAAAGTGGTCTCTTCGACTCTATGTTGCGGGGCAGACACCCAGATCTCTTGCAGCTTTTCAAAATTTAAAAAAGATTTGTGATGAGCATCTTAGCGGAGAATATGAGATAGAAGTTATTGACCTGTTGAAAAATCCTCAGCTTGCTGCTGGAGACCAGATAGTGGCGATTCCGACACTTGTGAGAAATCTGCCGGAACCGGTGAAAAAAATAATTGGTGATCTTTCCAGTTTCGATCGTGTACTTGTGGGTCTTGATATCAAGGAACGGAAATAAATATATGGAGAACGGCGAAAATTCGAGAAAAAAGTATTCCACAGAAGAGTTTGAAGAGGCATTAAAAAAGAAGGTAGATCAGAAATTCGTACTTCGTTTATTCATTACAGGTATAACACCACGTTCGCTTGAAGCTATTGAAAAGGTTCGTGAGCTATGTGAAGAACACCTTAAGGGACGCTATAAACTGGAAATTATTGATTTGTACAAACAGCCGGACAAAGCCAGGACTAATCAGGTCTTTGCAGCTCCAACTCTGGTAAGGCTATTACCATTACCTGTTAGAAAAGTCATTGGTGACATGACTGAAAAAGAAAAACTTCTTTCAGGTCTGGATATAGAAATAATTAATTCTGATCAGAAATAATTCCCTTATTTACTCAGAGAAATGTATTCAATTCAGGTTTTATGAAGCAAACTCCAAAATCGAAAGATGAGCAAATCGGGAAACTGAAAGAAAAACTTCGCGAAGCGGAAGCCAATCTTGAAGCGATTCGAAGCGGAGCAGCAGATGCCATTGTAGTTAATACCAAAGACGGTGTAAAGGTCTTTACTATTCAGGGGGCAGAAGCTGCCTACAAAATCATGGTAGAGACTATGAATGAAGGGGCTCTTACACTCGATTCGGATGGAGTAATTCTTTATGTTAATTCCAGATTTTCTTCCATGATTGGTTTCGATTCATCCGAGCTTGTAGGGAAACTGATTTATAATTTCATTCCGCAAAATCAAGTGAAAGGGTTTGAGTCGTTCTTTGGTAAATCCGTAAAAGGAAGAAAAATTTATCAGGATTTCGAGCTTGTAAAAAGGGATTCATCAATTCTCCCGGTTTATTTTTCCAGTGCACCCCTGGATGTTGTAGGGAGAAATGATGTCTGTATTGTTGCAAGTGATCTTTCGGAACGTTACAAAGCAAAGCGTAAACTATTAGAACTTAATAATTCTCTTGAGAAAAAGGTCAGGGAACGTACAGATGAACTTGAAAAGCGGAAAAATGAACTTGAGAAAAGCCAGCAACAGCTTGAGAAATTTGCGGCTTCACTTGAAGATCAGGTAGAGCATCGCACAAAACAGGTTCGTGAATTGACAAAAGCATTGTCACTGGCAGAACAAAAGCAAAGGCAGAGGTTTTCTTTGATTCTCCATGAAGACCTTCAGCAGGTTCTGTTTTCAATTAAGGCGCGTTTTGTTCTCCTTAAAGACAGCATAAAAGAGGGAGATTCCAAAGAGATTGAAGAAGACATCGAAGAACTCGAAAGGCTTTCAACAAAGGCTATCTCGACAACCAAACGGCTTGCAATTGAATTTAGTCCACCCGTTCTTCAAAAAGAAGGGCTGGATGCAGCCCTGAAATGGCTTGCTTTTCATATGGAACGGCAATATGGATTGAAAGTGTACGTTTGTATAGAGGAAAAATTCCGGATTATCAGGGAGGATGAAAGAGTGCTTTTGGTTCTTCTTGTCCAGGAATTATTGCTTAACGTTGTAAAACACGCAAAAACCAAAAACGCGAATCTCATTGTATCACGAGATGATAAGCACATAAATATTTGTGTTGAAGATAAGGGAGCAGGATTTGATTTAAAACAGGAAAAAAATTTTGCCAGAAAAAAAGCTCACTTTGGATTGTTCAGTATTGAGGAAAGACTTCGGCTTTCTGGGGGTAGTCTTGATATAACTTCAAGTCCGGGACAGGGGACAAGGATCAGTATGAAATTACCATTTGATTCCAGATTCCAGCAATTAGGTGTGGAGTAAAATGAAAAAGAAGATTTTAATTATCGAAGACAATGAAGATATCAGGATGTTGTATAAAAGAATGTTCCGAAAGGAAAAAATGATTGAAATTTCTGCTGTAGAAAGTGGAGAAGAAGCATTGAGAATAATTCCTGACTTTAAACCGGATCTCCTCTTTGTAGATATATCACTTCCCGGAATCAGTGGGCTTGAACTGACAAGAAAGGTTAGCCAGGAATATCCTTCAGTGAAAATTCTTGTTGTCACAGGCCATGAGGTTATAAGGTATTATGACGAAGCAATAAATTCTGGTGCCGATGATCTGGTTTCAAAAGAAATCGGTAAAGATATCCTGATAAAATGCAGAAAATTACTTCAGATTCAAGATTAAAGTTGCTTGCAATGCTTTGCTGATGATATTTCAAAACTGATAGATGCTATTTGAAATATCATACTTGAGTTCACCATAAAAAGCGTCGTCCTGGCTATCATCCCGGCCTTGATCCTGGATCAAGAGTGCCAGAATTTTAGTATATTTAACAATTAAAGTTATTTTTTATGCGATATTTATCTTATGTTAACTTATTGAAGTAGACTCATACATCAATATCAAAAAAATATCTGAGTAAGAATCCAACTCCGAAACTTAGAAGAGAAACACCAAGACTGATACCTGCCATTTCGATAAAACGTGTTTTGAAGGGTATGTCATTTGCAACAGATGTATAGAAATTGAAGACCGCAATGATGAGTATTGCCAGGGAAAGTGTGCATCCAAGAGCGATAAACAGATTGTTAACAAGCAGGTACGGTGCTATCAGAAAAATTACAGTAAGGATATAAGCCGTGCCTGTATAAAAGGATGCTTTAACAGGGCTTTTGGTGGTAGATTCTGCTTTTGTAGAGAGGTATTCCGATGATGCCATGGATAGTGCTGCAGCAAAACCGGTTATTGATCCTGTGAGTGCAACAATTCTTGTGTCCTGAAGAGCAAAAGTAAAACCTGCAAGAGCACCTGTGAGTTCAACAAGGGCATCGTTTAACCCAAGAATCATTGATCCTGTATACTGAAGATATTCTTCATCGAGTAACTGTAAAAGTGAGTTTTCATGCTCCTCCTCTTCTTTTGCGATTTCTGTTGCCTGGGGAATCTCTTCTGCGAGCTGTGAATAACTGGCTTTAGCGTTCTGTTCCCCCCGTTCCATAAGTTTTACTCCGAAAGTAAGTCCGAACAGTTTGCTTATTGATACATAAAAGAAGACTTTGAAGGAATCTGGTTTGATTTCCTGATGCGTATACTCTTTCCACTGATTATAGTGCCGAAGTTCATCAGATGCGATATCCTCTAAGACTTTTCGGTTATTTTTATCGCTTATACCAGAAGACAGCTTGCTGTAAATATGGTATTCCGTGATTTCATTTCTTTGAAAACCAAGCAGCTTTTTTCGGGCTGTGTCGCTTATGTTCATGTTACTTCCTGTCATGATAGTTACCATTACCCCTTAAACTGTGTACGTTCTCACTAATCGTTACCGATGCAATAATCGGTTTTAGTTTACCTGTAAATGTACCTTTGATATTGCATTAATATCAGCCTTTACCATTATTATATTGATCTGTTTTTTATGACGTGTTACGAAGGTAAACTATTTCTGGTAAATGCCATCGTCCACATTGCATACCAATACTTAAACAATAGAATTTAGAAAATAGTTAAGACCAAATGACAACACACAGGATAATGCGATTGGCTGTTTTACAAAACAATAAATGGGATTTATTTTAATCCAATTAAAATAAAAATTAACCCGGCCGCAGATTTGAATGGGATTGTCGGATTTCATATCGGTTTAAACTGATGATTTGCGTTTTTATTAGAATATGAAAAAGTGTGGTGTTTTGAACCAGTCCGAACCTGAATTATACTATCTTCTATGATTGTTAATTTCCCTTTACCCCATTTATTTTCATTAATTTCAGGATTATTTCAGTGAAAAACATTTTTGCATCTATTTTCCGGGTGATGGTAATGGTACTGTAAAAATTCAAAAAATTAGAGTTTAAATCCATTTCAGCTTTGGACTGTTATGATGAAACATATTATCTTGTAAAAAATTTCAGGATTTTGCATGTATAAGTTATAAGACAAGGGAACTTTGTTGTATGAATGTTAGAAAAAGTTTTTTTCCTTTTGGGCTGATAGTGTTGACGATTACTTCGTATGTATTGGCAGAAACGGTAGATCTCATTGGTAAGGTCCAAAATCAATTCGGTAATCCTGTAGAGGGTGCAGAATTAAAACTTTTAAGTGATGAAGAGATTGTTGCGATAACTGATTCTGATGGACAGTTCTATCTTTCGGGGGAGATTACTTCTGTGAAAAGGAAAAATATATCGGAACTCAAATCCCGTACAGTTTTTCGTGGTTCAAAAATAATTTTGTTTCTCACAAAGTTTTCACCCGTTAAAGTTGACATTTATAATGTCAGCGGTAAAAAAGTACATGATTTCAATTTAGGAACATTAAGATCCGGATTCAATGTAATTACAGTTCCGGTAAAACAGCTAGGTTCCGGTATCTACATGATTGCTGTAAATTTTGAAGGTAAGCGGCAAACTTTTAAATATGTGTCTTCATCGGGAAAGATTGCAGGCCGAGTATCATCACGCGGTGGATTATCTGAAGAGAACTCTTTGCAGAAATCGGCAGTTACAACCCAGGTCATTATTGATTCAATTCTGGTATGGGCTGATGGATATGAGGCGGCAAGTTATCCGGTTGCATCTTATCAGCAAAGTGGTATTGTAATCACCCTTGAATCAACTGGCGGCGGCTCGAGACTGGACAATATTACAAAAAATTGTGATGGATGTATGCCCCCACCGATTTCGGGTGGCCAAAGCGGCTGGGGGTCCCGTTATTGGGATTGTTGCAAACCGCATTGTTCATGGCCAGAAAATACAAATCATTATTGCGCGAACTGTGATATTGATGGTGTTACGGAAATAGATTGTTTCCAAGAAGCAGGAAATGAGTGGAATACATGGCTTCAGGGTACCAAGAGTAGTTGTGAAGGTGGTGAAGCTTTTACCTGTTACAGTCATGTACCTGTTGCAGTATGTGAAAACCTGGCTTATGGTTTTGCTGCAGTACCTGGGACAAATGCGGCATGTGGAAAATGTTTTCAGCTTGAATTCGATGGCGGTTTCAGACATGGTGAGCCCAAACCGGCGCATGCTTTGGTAAAAGATAAAGTTATGATAGTGATGGCATCCAATATCGGGCATGATGTTGGTGGGGGGCAGTTTGATATAATGATTCCAGGTGGGGGGATGGGTAACTTTGTGCAGGGTTGCGCCAGACAGTGGAATGTGGATCAAAACGATCGTGCTCTTGTTGGTGAGAATCAGGGAGGGTTTACCTCTTATTGTCAGAAACAACTTGGTTGGGATGCTGATCCGGAAGATACCAGGTCATGTGTAAGAGGAATGTGCGACAACTTGTTTGGAAAAGATCCTGCTTTGCATGATCTATGGGAAGGGTGTATCTGGTATGTAGAATGGATGCACGCGGTTGATAATCCTACTTTTAAATATAAAGAGGTTGAATGTCCTCAGGAACTTATTGATCTATATTATTCATCAAAACATCCAAAACCATAATCAGACTGCTTATAATTTGGGGGGATCGGGAAAACGTTCTGTGGTAGTACCGATCTCAAAGAGACATGCTTTGATAGTCGACCAACCGGAATCGAGCAGTGAGGAGGGAGGACGAACATGCGGGATGGAGGGAGGGAGACGAGTGGTTAATAAATGCACTACCTCGTACAGGCAGTAACCGATTCGCTTGGGTGCGGAGCGAGTGTGTCTGTTGGTTTTGAAGAAATACCCGGGGAAAAGTAGGTAACCGAAGTGATAAGCCCGAGATTATTGAAACCAAGAGGAATTCCCGGTAAAGGGTAGCCAGATATGAAGTCAAATAGATGTTTCGTCTGATTAAAGAGTTTCTGTCATTTTATCCTGAAATGTTACCTTATGGTGATATTCATACTGCGATTGTATATCTATTGTTAACCTTCTGATCTGCGACGCACCCATTTTACAAATCCGCTAAAGCAATCCCAACCCTGTTTATATGCTCCAGCAGGTCTTTTTCTTTAATCCTCTCGTAAATGATCACATCGAATTTGTATGGAAGGTTCAACTCATCCAGTCCTACCATTATCTCGAGTAAATCTTTTGTAACAAGATCATTCCCGGATATTGCCAGATCGATATCTGAACCGGGGGAAAACGTTCCTTTTGCTCTGGAACCAAATAAAATGACTTTTCGGATATTTTTTTGCTTTTTAAGAACCGAAAGAATCTGATCTATATCTGATTTCATCAGACCAGTGTCTTTACATTTTTTTTCAGACACGTTGGTTTTCCAGTTTACTTTGAAGCTGCTTAAACAGTATAAAATGCCTGTTTTTTATATCATGAACTATCTCTTTTGCCGTTTGCTCATCATAAGAATGGCTAGTGAGATTCCGGCTTTTAAGCATCAAAAGCCAATCTTTACCATCAGTAATATAACCATCCTGAAAACTTTGTTCTATTACTGGACGGGGTCCAACTATGTCGATATATCCCTTTTCCTTGAGAATATCCTGCAATGTTTTCCAGCTTAATTCAAAAGTATACTCAAATGCTTTTATCAGCCCCTGAGTTTCCATCTCATTAAGTTCCCCTTGCTGTAAGAATCGTTCCAGTTGACTCAATGCTTTATTGAAATTTTTGAACCTCTGTTGCCATCGGATATCCATATTTTGTTCCTGAATTCAAAGTACATCTTTTATTGCTTAAAATATATACTGATGCCTGAGCCAGCAAAAATTGTTTTTTCGAAAATCATACAAGATATCTGTAGTGAAAAACCCGTAACGGAGAGACAACTGTGTCCGGCTCACTACCGGCATGCAGGAACACAATCCCTATCAGTTGCAGCATTTTCCTATTTTTCGCTGCTGTAGTATGGATCAGGGCTCGTGACAGAAAACTTGAAGAACGTTGTATGTTTTAGTTGTACATCTTTACTGTCACTGGATCTGATCCATGGTTTCTTGTGGTAACACCCCGAATGTTGCAATACAGATGCCCGACTCGTCAGTTAGTAATGATCACTCTTTGCGTTTTGTACTCAATGCCTCATAAGAATTTATAAATAGTAAGAATAAAACCAGTATTTTTGAATACACTAGAATACGAAAAAAGGTTCAACAGGAAATTTTACCTTGAAAGTTTCCATCGGTTCAGTATATTAATAACATTACTGGCGTGTTCAATAGAACGCTTAAAATGCACCACATATCTTAGGAGTAATTATGGGAAAGCATATCATACGCCTGTCCCGAAGGTCCACCCGTTCACTCTACCAGTTCTACAGTAGATTACTCACCCTGATTTTTGCGCTCTTCTGCAGCGTAACAGGACAGATTCAGAAATCGGCATCATCAAAACAGGGTAGCACAACAACTTTTAAAGGAAGTGCCTATATTGAAGCAGGCTCCGGGGTACTTAAGAATGTGAAGTTATACCTTCATAACGTCATTCTTGTGAAATACGGTGTAATAAAAGATGATGGGATTATGCCCGAATACGGTGTTTCAGCCTGGTATGGCGTTAATACAGGAAACAACAGAAATACTGCAAATGAAAAAAACGCCTCAGCCTTAGCAACATTTGAAACTGATGAAAATGGGAATTTTGAGACCGAAATACCAGATCCGGCTACAGGTACAGGTAGTTACTATATCAGCAGTGATGAAGTAGTTACACCTGGAGGAAAGGTAACATATTACAGTTCAGAGAACCTCACTATTAAAGCAGGTGTCGATACCTTCTATACACTTTATTTTGTAAGTGCCGAAACTTCAACAAAACCTTCCCTCAAAGAAACCAGACATCAATTTACAGTAACCGCTATCTCAGGGAAAGATTTCCTGTTTCAAATACCGGAGTGGAAGGGGCAGAAAATCTCTGCTGCTATCATTAACAGCAAAGGACAGCAAGTAACAAAACTTTGCAGCGACGCAACTGGAACATTGTGCTGGAAGACAGGGTCAATTGTCGGTGGGGTCTATTTCCTGAAGTTACAAAATGGTCAAAATAATCTTTTCATGAAAATCCTTGTCAAATGACCAGTATCGACAAAATACCTGTAAGAAAGAAAATCGCGCTACGGTTGTTCTCCGCAAAACGTAAAGCAGATGCGCGCTTACATGAACTGCAGTACCTGTTCTGGGAGTGCACTCTTCGCTGCAACATGGCATGTCTTCATTGCGGAAGCGACTGCGTACGTGACTCATCTATACCAGACATGCCGATCAGGGACTTTACAAAAATTCTTGATCGGATAAGCGAACATACCGACCCGGCAAAAGTCGTCGTGGCGATCACCGGCGGCGAACCTCTTATGCGTGATGATCTGCCTGAGGCCGGTAATGAGATTGCCAAAAGAGGCTTTCGCTGGGGAATGGTCACCAACGGATATTTACTCAACAATAACAAAATGAAAGAGCTGGTGCAGTCCGGTATCCGATACCTGACAATCAGCTTTGATGGTCTTGAAGACACGCATAACTGGCTGCGAGGCAGAAAAGATGCATACACCTACGCATGCGATGCTGTCAAATATGCTTCAGAGGCACGGAACAGTTCAGGCCTGTCCTTTGATGTTGTTACTTGTGTCAATCAGCGAAATATCGAGCAACTGGAGCAGATGAAAAAAGTATTGATGGATCTTAAAATGCCTGCATGGCGTCTGGGAACCATTTTTGCCAAGGGACGCGCATCCAGAAATAATGAGTTGACGCTTAATCGTGAGCAACTCTATCAGTTGTTGGATTTTATCGTAGCTACACAAAAGGAAGGTAACATTTTCACGACCTTCGGGTGTGACAGTTTTCTTGGCAGATATGAAATGGAGGTTCGTCCCAGGCCATTTTTCTGCTGGGCAGGGATAAATATCGGATCAGTTCTTGTCGATGGGTCAATCTCTGCCTGCCCATCACTGCGAGCCGATTACATTCAAGGCAATATCTATAAAGATGATTTTATGGATGTCTGGAATAACCGTTTTCAGGTGATGCGTAATCGAAAATGGTTAAAACAGGGTGAGTGTGCAGACTGCCCGGTATGGAATCTCTGCCTTGGAAACGGGCTTCACCTTCGCCGCGAAAGCGATCTCAAACTGCTGAGCTGCCATTACAGAGAAATGACAGATTGCTGACAGGGCAAGTGACATAAAACCAGTAAAAGGAGTCAGTTCGGAAAAAGCTCAATGAACAATCCGGACTTGACGCGCCTCAAATTGAAAATGGATGAACTCATGGGAGAGCTTGCCGCCGCCGTATTTCTGGTTGACGAACCGGGAAATTATATTTTCCTGCATCCCGGACCTGTAATTTCACTTCTTCCGCCAGAAATTGGTTTCACCTGTATCATTGTGCTGATTCGGTCTTTTAAAATTGTCACATGAGATATAACCCCGATCAGTTTACCGTCCTGATTAAGACCGGCCAGAGTTTCAAGTGCTGTATCCAGAGCATCTTCGTCCAGTGCCCCAAAACCTTCATCAAGAAAAAGTGAATCAACCCGCACGTTATTACTTGCCATTGAAGACAGCCCCAGAGCAAGAGAAAGGCTTACAATAAAACTCTCACCTCCCGAAAGATTCCTTGTAGAACGGATTTCGCCGGCCTGGTATGTGTCTACTACATTGAGTTCAAGAGGTACCTTTTTATCTCTGACAAGAATATACCGGTCGGTCATTTTACTCAATTGCTGGTTGGCATATTTTATCATGATTTCAAAAGTTAAACCCTGGGCAAAATTGCGATACTTTTTACCATCAGCGGAGCCGATAAGTTCATGAAGCATATTCCATCGGGAACACTGCTTTTTCTGCTCCTCAATAAGTTTTGCCTTGTCTTTTTGCCTGTTACGTGCATCGTTATTATCTGTTAATCTTTGACTGATGCCGCCAATTCCCTGCTGTATGGTCTTAAGTTGACAGGATAAAGCTTTCAGTTCATTGATTAGTTTATCCGGAGGTTCTGAAGTAATCTGTCTATTAATCTCTTTTTCCAGCATTGTGACTTTATCACGAATTCTGGTTTCAAGTGAAGTACGTCTGGATTCAAGTGTTCGGGCTTTGTTGCTGAGTTCAATTCGCTCAATTTCAGGTAAACATGCCGTAATGTAGGAATCTTCATCTCTGAAACCGGATTTTGCAAGGTGTTCACTGAAATCCTCATCAGCGGTATCTAATTGTAATTTTCTTTCTGATATTGTTTCTTTGAGGTTTTTTATGCTGGTTTTAAGTTTTTCAAACTCCCCGGTTGTATTGATATAGACGTGTCTTAATTGCTCACACTCATCCTCACCTGTTTTAACCGCCTTTTCCAAAGCAGCTTGTTCTTTATCGACATCTTTTTCTCCATAAAGCTTTTTACGTTCAATAATCAGATCGTTTTTTTCTTTTTCAAGCAGTTGCAGCTTCTCTTTTGTTTTTAGTGACTCTGTGTGTAAAAAACCAATACGTTCAGATTGATGTTCAATCTGAAGTTTGAGACTGGAAATATTATTCTGGAGTTCCGACTTTTTTTTCTGTAGATCAAGCCAGTCGTTTCTTCGTGAAACTAATTCATTCCTGATGTTTTCTACGTTTTCAATCGATAATTCTTTTATTCCAAGGGGAGATATTTCACAAAGCAGTTCCTCATGGACCTTTTTTAATCTGGAATTTGAAATGGAAAAATCCTTTTTTAATCGTTCCAGAGTCTGAATCGACTGCTCTTTTTTATGGAAAGCCTCCCTGCTAATTCGTTCTGTTTCAGATAAATCATCCAGCTTCTTTTCCAAAGTATCACGGAATTTCTGGATACTGCTTTCAAGCTCTTCTGATAATTTGACAATATTTGATATATGTTCAATTCTGGATTGATTTTCTTCATACAAACTATTGATACTGTTTTCAAAACCGGAATCAGAAAAGCATGTTTTAAGGCTATTGCACAATTCAATTATCTGATTATGTTCATTTTCCAGTTTTTTTGTGCATTCTTTTATCTGCATTTTGTTTTGCTCAAGATCTTTGGAAATTTTTGTCTGATTTATGATCAGATCTGAGAGTCTGGACCGGGATTGTATCAGTGAATCATTTACTGTTTTGAGTTCAGCTTCGCTTTTATCGGGAACGGGTATATTCTCTTTGGCAAAAGGGTGTTCACGAGATCCACATAACGGACACTGTTCACCGTCAGTCAGTTTTTTCCTCGCTTCTTCAAAACTTAGAATCCGGTTGAGAAGATGAAGATTGGTTTCGAGGTGCTTCTTTTCACGCTCCAACAGGAGGTTCTTTTCATTCTCATTCTTTATCTGTTCAGAAATGATCTCTTTTCGTGCTGTCAGCTCCTTGCAGATTTTATTCAGGTTGTTAATCTCAGTTTCCTGGTTTGCAACAGATTGGGTTGATTGGCGGATTTTATCAAGTACATTTTTTCTGTCATTAAGTTCCAAAAGAGAATTTCGCCAATAAATGATATCTTTTCCCTCAAGAAGTTTTTTTAGTGACTCCAGCTTCTGGTTCAAACCATTTTTAATCTTTTTAATCTCAATCTGCTTTTGTTCATATCTTTCTTTTTTACTCTTCCAATTTTCAATATCTTTGGTTTTTTGATTCTCTGCCTTTAAAATTTCTTCAATAATTCCCTTATATTGAGTATTGATTTCGATAAAATGATCAAAGCGAGTTTGTATTCCGGCAAGGTTTTCAACAAGGTTTTCATCAGGGGCGCACCTTTGGAGCAATTGGCAGATGTTTTCCAGGGATGAAATGGATTGATCAAGAGAATTACTGTTACAGGCTTTCTTTTTTTCGAGTTCAGACAAAGAATGGTTTTGTGAATTGTAATTGTCTTTTAAGGTTTTTAAAGGGTTATCTTTTTCTGAAATTCTAAGATCCAATTCCCGAACAGTCTGTATCTTTTTTAATTCTACTTTGAGATTCTTTTTTAACTTTTCGAGACAGTACAGGTTATCATCAAGTTTCTTTTTAGTTGCTTCTGCCTTTAATTGATAGTCTGGAACGGATCTGATCAATTTGTTGTAACTTTCAGAATCTGCTTTCTGATTTTTACGAAGCAGAATCAGCCTTGCAAACTCTCCTGAGATTTCCAGAGCTTTGTGTGCAAGTTCCAGTTTTTCTTGTTCCGGTTTGAAAAGTTCCAGTTGTTTGTCATGATCCAGTTTTTCTTTTTTAAAGTATTCCAGATCTTTTTCAAGATTTGAAAGTGTGTTTAGCCATTGGATTGCATCATTTTTTATCTTGATCTGTTCACTAACGGAAATTTCTTCCTTATGTTTTTGTTTAAGGCTCAACTGTAAAGAAGTTTCATCTTCTTCGGATATTAGCTGTAATCCTGAGAGTTCGCTTTCGAGCAGGTTTAGTTTTTTTTGTTCACTGGAACAGATTTCATGTACTCGAACAGAAATTCTGCTGTAAATATCAGTTCCGGTAATCTGTTCCAGAATGGGAGCACGCTGGTCGGAATCTGCCTGAAGAAAGGCAGCAAAACCACCTTGTGCCAGGAGCATGGATCGGGTAAACTGATCGAAATCCATACCTGTAATAGATTCTATATGGCCGGAAATGTCACGAAGTCTTGTTTCAATAATTTTCCCGGTAACCGCATCTGTGATTTCATGTTTTGGGGCCTGAAGTTCCCCGTCTGGTTTTTTACGGGCGCGATGTTGACTCCAGTGGCAGCGAAAAACGCCGTTAGATGTTTCAAAAGTGATCTCTGCAAAACATTCACCTTTTTGACGAGACATGATTTCATTACTGGATTTTGTGATCCTGTTCAGCCTGGGAGTTCTTCCGTAAAGTGCAAGGCAGATCGCATCAAGAATGGTAGATTTACCGGCTCCGGTAGGTCCGGTTATAGCAAAGATTCCATTGGATAAGAATACCGGGTCAGTCAGATCAATTTCCCAGTTTCCTGTAAGAGAATTAAGATTTGCAAATCGTATTTTGAGTATTCTCATTGTTACTGAGCCTGTTTGTCTTCTTCATATAATGAGTTCAGGGTTTCCTGGTAGGTACTTAACAGTTGATCATGTTGTTCCGGTGGTATCTCATTTATTTCAAGGCACCGTTTGAAAACATCATGAACACTTAGATCATCAAGACTTTCGCTTTCTATTTCGCTGAGTACCTGATCATAAACAGGTCTGTTTCTGATTCGTAGAATTTTGATATCTGTATTGTCGATAATATTTTCGAGGCGTTCCCGTAGATCACTGATTATTTCGTTGCTTTCATAATTGATTTCAAGCCAGGAATTACTGTTGAGTGCTGCCAGTTCAAGAATTCTCGATTGAATATGGTTCCAGTCTCCAGTTACAGTTTCAAGGTGCTGGAAAACAGGCACATTGAGCAATGAAACGTGAGGTTTTTTTCCAGAGAATTCAACCATGCATACTGATTTCTGATGTTTGGTTTCACTGAACCCCACAGGAAGGGGAGATCCGCTGTAGCGCATATTTTCGCGTCTACCCACAGTCTGTGGGACATGAAGATGGCCCAGGGCAAGATAGTCAATAGTTTCCGGGAAAATTGAGGCGGTAATGTGGGCAAGATTGCCAATATAAAGTTCTCTCACACCATCACCATTAACTGTTTTCCCGCCTGCGGTAAAAAGATGCCCCATACATACAACAGGGATATCCTTACCGGTTTGGGACCGTTTCTGTTCTGCAAGGCTGCATACTGTTTTATAATGTAAACTTATTCCTTCAGAAATTTTTCTCTCCTTGTCTTCAACAGTTTCACCGTTTTCAACAGTGCGGATATCACGGTCTCTCAGGTAAGGGATCGCGCATACTATGAGTTCCACTTCTCCGTTTTTATTTTTAAGTGTAATAATTTCATCATGAGGATCTCCCGAAACAGATCCTGTAACATGAACATTGAGAGTCCTGAGAAGTTCCCTGGGTGCATCAAGGAATGTTGGTGAATCGTGATTTCCGGCAGTTATTACTACATGCCGGCATGGTGACGATGCTGTGCGGCAGAGAAATTTGTAATAAAGTTCCTGGGCACGGTTGCTTGGAGTGCTTGTATCGAAGATGTCTCCTGCAACAAGCAGCACATCGATCTTTTTTTCCTGTATTGTATCAGAAAGCCATAAAAGAAAAGATTCATATTCATCATACCGTTTTTGTCCGAAAATGGTTTTTCCTATATGCCAGTCTGAAGTGTGAAGAAGTCGCATAAGAGTTATTCCCGCTGCCTTACAATTCCGTTTCGCGACAACAGCACTGCAATAAAGTTACATTGTTGAAAGTGGGAAAGGATGATCATGGCGATAGAGGTGATTGGAACACAAAACAGCATCCCGGCAATTCCCCAGAGGCGCGACCATAGTGCAAGTGATAAAAGGATTACCAGAGGACTCAGGTTGAGTCGATCGCCCATTAGTCTTGGCTCAAGAAAATTACCGATTAATTGCTGGATTGCTGTAATGCTGATAATTACAACTAAAAATGGCTGAAAATTTTCAAACTGTACAAGTGCCAGAAGTGACGGAAAAATAGTGGCAACAATTGAACCTACTGTAGGAATGAAGTTGAGCAGGAAAATAGTGAATGCCCAGAAACTGGCAAAGTCAAGCTCTATGAATTTCAGGATTATATAACTGAGGATTCCGGTAATGATGCTCATTGAGGTTTTGATACCAATATACATACGAATATCTTTATCGATGCGGGTAATCATGCCTTTGATTTCATCCTGGCGATCCGCGTTTGCAAGGGCAATAAATTTTTTACCAAAACTTCGCTGTTCCAGAAAAAGAAATAAAACATATACTATTATAATTACCCCACGTCCCAGAAATCCGGTTAAACCTCGGGCAAGTGGAGTTGCCATGGAAGTAAAATTGATTTCACGTATAAGCATTCGAATTGTAGGTGGTTCTTCAAGGGGAAGATTTGCAAAAATTTGTTCAATGACCCGCACAAGGTTTCGTTGGTAAGTGGGTGCCATTGCAATTACTTCTGCAAGGTTTGTCGAGATTATATGTACCGAAAAAAAGAGAAAAGCCCCGATACTTATGAGGGCTCCGGTAAATGCGATTGGCACCGGTAAAGTTCTTTTTTTCCCGAATCGCAGACGTTTGAAAACACTTGTAAGGACGTTAATCAAATACCAGATGAAAACTGAAAAGACCATGGGAATAAGTATGTTTTTGCCGATTGCCAGAACATAGAGTGTTGCGAATCCAATCGCTACCCAAAGAGCGTAAGTAAGTGAGATATTCTTTTTTTTATCCTGATTTTCTGTGGCAGGATTTTTATCAGGTTGAAAATTGGTGGTATGAGTGTGCAAAACTGTTTGACGCTTTCTGTTTGTGTGAAGTGGTTTTTGGGGAAATATACCAGATATATGAATGAGAAATCAAGTGGTAACCAATTAAATGCATACCTGAATGAAGGCGATTAATTTACTCTGAATCAAAGAAATAGATATCAGAACTGTTCAGTTTTTCTTTCGGGGTGGAATTTGGTATCGGAATAGACCCGTAGAAATTAGGATACAGGATCGATCCCGAGTTGCGACCTCGCGATTGGGGATTATAAACTCGAAATACGAAACAAAACTAAAACCCGTTTCTATTAAGAATAAGACTATTGTATCTGATAATATGTACTTAAAGTCTACTGTGTTTTTGGCATGAATGTAGCTGGTATTAGTTGTTATCCCGTTTGCGATATGGTTTTATACGGGATTTATTAGTAAGTAGGGTATATTGTTGAGGTCATAGGAATTAAAAATTTCTGCATTCATCTACCGAAGCAAGTGGATTTGGACCGACTGATTAATATTTGTATGTATGGTTTGTGTTGTCCGAAAAATTACTAAAAAAATTTATTTCAGTGGGTTAAATAATCGTTTCTGGAAATCGTAAATACTCTTTGAATTTTCTTAAAAAAGGGTTTGACAATCCGATTTTTTGGTGTTATTTTAGATACCTCATTTTTGAGGTGTTTGTTTTTCGGATTAAAATACTGAAAATAATAATTCAGGATTTGATAAAAAGA
>JAAYEB010000114.1 GCA_012728995.1 Fibrobacter sp.
ATATCTAACTGCAATTATCACAATTTAAGATATAATATCTGGTTAGCTGCGCCACAAGCCGGTTAGTACCCTCAGCCCCGAGCAAGTAATTTCTGGTGAACCGGCAGTCCGGGTCCTTGGTGAATTGGAAAGATCAGTAGTTAGTGGGTAGTGTGTCGGTGGATAGCGAATAAAGAATAAATCCCAATAGGAAAAATGTCTGAACCGCAGATTATACCTGATAGGGATGATTTCAGATTTCTCTTTAACCCGGAGCTATTCACAGGATACCACACGCCCCCAGAAAAAAGTTACAGGATTGCAATACGTTATCGCGGGGGTCGTGTGCGCTCGGCGAGCATGATGATTAAAAAAATAATACTAATACCTGTATCAACATTGATTCTGGATAATATTTTTGCCTTTTCTATTTCTTATTTAAAAGATTGGTAGTAGAATTAGTTTTTATTTTCCATTAACTCTTCAATTTTATCCCTGCTCAAACCAGTAATCTCAATAATCTGTTCATTATTCAAACCCATTCGAAGCATTTTTTTAGCAATTTCCAGTTTACCTTCCAGTTTACCCTCCCGTTTACCTTCCAGTTTACCTTTCTCAATACCTTCCTGTACCCATTTTTCCGCAATAGTAGTCATGATTTCACCTCCATGCTCTATAAATTGATCCACTTCCGATTTTAAAATATCTAACTGCTCTGTATTCGAAACAGAACTTAAATACCGTAGAAGCGTTTCAAGATACTCTGTTTTTGTCTTTTCTTCAAGAACTGATGCAAGCAATGAAAATATCTGAGGTAACTTTCCATATATATCACCTCTGATTGCATATTTTTGTATTAACAAATATACCCGTAAAAGTATCTCTCCCCTTATTTTTTCTTCATGTATATGTGATATATCATACACTTCGCTTTTGAATTCGGGTATATAATCCTCTATATTATCTTCATATTCAAAAAGATGGCCAATTGATTCATTCAAATCCCACTTCTGCTTTCCCTGATAAATCACTACAGGCAAAATTACAGGTAGTTTTTTCCTGTTTTTGTGCTGTTTACGATAGTTTTCCCATATTTTTACCATATTTCTGAGAAGTTGAAAGCCGGTCCAGGGATCAATATAGCTTTTATGTTCAAAAAGCAGATAAATATAAGTTAGTTTTCCTGAAAGCTGAATACTATATAATATATCAGAAAAATGTTCAGAAAGTTCCTTATCTATATATGAATCTTTGAGAATTGTCAGTGTCTTGAAATTCAGTTTACTGCATATATTATCCGGCAGGTATTCCTTAATAAACGAGCTGGCAATCTCTTTTCTTGAAAAAGATTCCTTGAAAAACTTGTCATGTGGATTGAAGAGGGGTTTATCATTATTCATGAATTTAATATAATTCCGTATCATACATATTGGGAACTCTTTGAATGGGAGTTAGTTGAGATGGTTTATGGTGGGGAGATTGTTTTAGAAGAAACGAAGATATAATAAATTAAGAGTATTTGGGAGTAAAAACTTGTGAAGATATAGAGAATCATTCTGGTCGCCGAGCGCATAAGCGGGTTAGCACCGGCGTAGCCGAGCATTTTATTCTGGTTAACCCGCAATCCGTATCCTTGGTGAATTTAGGAGATCAATGGATAGTTGGTAGTGTTTAGTGAATGATGATTA
>JAAYEB010000115.1 GCA_012728995.1 Fibrobacter sp.
CCTGAAGCGTTTCTGCTGGATGAGTTTTTGTTACAGCGATAAGGCGCACAGAATTTTTATCACGTCCAGACCGGGCGCATGCGTCTGTAATCTGTTTTCTGATTGAGTTGAGTCTGAGCCCAAGTTGATTATCC
This sequence comes from Fibrobacter sp., assembly GCA_012728995.1. Classification (GTDB taxonomy): domain Bacteria; phylum Fibrobacterota; class Chitinivibrionia; order Chitinivibrionales; family Chitinispirillaceae; genus JAAYEB01. The sequence goes on from JAAYEB010000115.1 coordinate 135, forward strand.
ATTTTTCAGAACAGCTTCCAATTCGGAAAAGTTGAATGTTATTAAAACTGATAAACTTCAGGTAAAAAAGTATACGATCTTATAATAAAATTATCTAGAATATAATAAAATGTGATCAGGTGATATTATATAAGGAAAACAGATTGTATTATTTATCAGGCCTCTTTTAGTCCGCTGACTAAATAACCATCAAAGTTTAAACAAAAAAAAGACCAGGGTTCAACTAATAGAACAGTTTAAGCTGATAAATGTTTGATAAACTGAATTGTGCCGGATTATATTGATAATGAGCATATATCATGGTAAAACTATAAGGCAGATCTGAAAAAAAATGATCTTAGGTGTTAGGGGAATGCAATGCGTACGGGTGTAATAATTACAGGGGTGATGTTTATTGTTTTGTGGATTAGTGGTTGTTCAAGTCTGAAATTCATTGAAAAAGATACAAATGAGGGGCATGTAAGGTATACGGTCAAAAAAGGGCCTTTTTCTAATGATTCTATCCCGCACGGTACCTATACTGTATGGCATCCAAATGGAGCCAAGAAGATGGAAAGTCAGTACAAAAACGGTGAAAAGGATGGTAATGAGGTGTTGTGGGATCCTTTCGGGATTAAACTTCGCGAAACTGTCTACAAAAAAGGGAAAAAAGAGGGCAAAGAAACATACTGGAATAACCGTGGGGTTAAACGTAAAGAGGTGTTTTACAGTGATGGTCAAAAAAACGGTGTAGAGATAACTTATCATGAAAACGGTAACAAGTCCAAGGAGGAACTTTATAATAAAGGAATTAAAGAGGGACTTGAGATAGGGTATGATGAGAGTGGTAGAAAAGTATTTGAGGTTATATACCGTGAAGGTAAAAAACATGGTAAAGAGATTTTTTATGAGTATGATTCATCTTCTGATAAACCTTCAGTAACGGAAATTATCTGGGAAAATGGTGAAGTTGTACATTGAGGTTTAAAGCAGCTATTCTTATAAATTTTTGATCATCATGTTCGCCTTTCACAGCATTACTCTTTTTGTAAAAGAGAATTACTGACTAAAGACTTTATATCGCGTACCCGCCGGGCAAACATCTTGCAGCTCTTAGCGTCTTTGGGCTGCTCCACCCTACAGGTCTAAACTTCTCCAGTGCAACAGTGTGTCCGATCTACCTTGTTACCTGCATGCTCCCGGCTAAAAGTTCCTCGTCCAGAAACAAAGGGAGAACGGGGGTAGGCTGTGAGCTGGATTCAAGAGAGGGCCCTGAATAGAGTCTATTCAGGGCTTTTCTTATTTTACTGCTTACGAATTACTCTCTTTTTTAAAACTGCTTTGCGTAACTGATTGTTTCCACTTTAATCAAGGAACTCGTCGTCCGGGCGCGAAAGCCCGTACAATTAATTTTTACTACCACTCTTAAAAGTTCTTTTATATAAGAAATAATGAATTTACAGATAATCATTATGCTCACCGAGCGCACACGACCCCCGCGACAGTTTGTTGCAGCTTTGTTTAACATACGTTTTGGGGCCGTGTGGAAAACTGTTTCTGAATTATGAATGGTGAGTCGTGATTAAAGTAAAAATTTGAGATTATAAAAAATCATCTTTCCCGTAGAGAAGGCGTGGGTAGGGTTTTAAGAGTAAAATGTCTGGAACACTGTAATATCTTTGGAAAATTCATTTTTTATCCGAATGTTTCACATTATATTTATATTAGATAATAAAATGTTAATCTGAAAGCTTTATACAAAACCCATACAGCTTTTTTAAGATCGAGTTCTTTTACACGCCTTCGGTCAACGTAATTGTATCAGCAACACCCCTTGAGGGTGTTTGTTAATATGCGGGTTTTTATTTGGTGTTGCAGATACAATTCTAAACGTTCTTTGGCATATCGTACAAATGATGCGCGCCTTCCATGGCCCGCGGAGCCGAAATCGGAAAATTTATTATTAGACAAAAAGCATGAATAGCATACAGACCTGCGTGTATAGGGAAAGGAGTACTGCTGGATGTTCAAAAACATTAAAATATTCATTCAACAAAAACCGATATTAACTTACTTTATCCTGACCTTTATTATTTCCTGGGCAGGCATTATCCTTGCTTCATTTTTCATGGGGATGCCCACAACCAGCAAACAATTTGAAGAAGATGGTCCCCTTGCCCTGATGCCGTTACTTTTGGGACCAACCGTCGTCAGCCTTATTCTCATCGGTATTGTTCATGGTAAAGCCGGTTTCCATGATTTGAAATCCAGATTTCTTAATTGGAGACTTGATATTCGCTGGTATGTTTTTGCCCTTTGCCCCCTGCCTGGCATATTACTTATTATGCTTCTTGTGCTTTCCCAGTTTTCCTCCGATTTCACTCCAAAAGTAATGAATGAAGCTTATAAAGTATCTTTCGTCATAACAGGTTTAATTATGGGTTTTATTGGCGGGGGGATATTCGAAGAAATTGGCTGGACTGGTTTTGTTACTCCAGAGTTAAGAAAACGTTATAGCGTTTTCAAGAGCGGGCTTGTTCTGGGATTTATTTGGGCAGTGTGGCACTTCTTGCCTGTGTTGTGGGGAAGCGGCAATGCTAACGGAAATTTAGATTGGTCAATTTTCCTGCCCGGACTTTTCTGCCATTATACTGTACTTGTGTCCTATCGAGTCCTCATGGTCTGGGTTCATGAAAATACCAAAAGTATGCTTCCCATAATATTCATGCATGGAGTCTTAGGTGCTTTTACTAATTTTATTCTCAACATCTCAGTGGGCGGCTGGTCTCTGTTTTTATACTATTTAATTTTAGCAATTGCTTTGTGGACGATCATTGCAATAATTCTGTTCAAGGAAAAAAGAGGATCTGCGATTAACTATCTCTTATCGAACCCAAGTTAAATTTGAGCCAGCGCCATCGGTGGCGCTGCCCACAATACGTCGTAGAACAGAGATTGCCAAACCTTTGCAATGATAAATGGGATTGAGACGCTTCGGCAATACTCACAACACGTTGGACAAAACGCTTCACAGTGGGCTTCATAACTATCATTTACTACCAGTCGCTTTTATTCCATGTAAATATTTATTATACATAATTCAAGTGTAACGTGCAGCTTATATCATTTTTACTTCTGTGGTTTTTTAACTTTTTTCACAGGAGTTTTTTATGACTGCATTACGTCAGAATTTTTAATCTGATTTAGAAGTTATAATAATCTGGTAAGGCATGCGCCCTTTATTAGCAACTGCTACGCTTGCGGTTGAGTACGTCAGAATGCGAGCTGTGTTGCCTTCGAAATTTGAGTAAAAATAAATTATTTACATAAGTATTTATTTTAAACCGAAACGAAAAACAGCTTTCGACACGTTCCAAATATCAATTACAGCTATGGGATTAAAATTGACATTGAAAGATATACTTCTAAAACTTACGGGACCATGTTTAAAACATGGTCCCGTAAGACTGCCTTCACTTGCTGGAAAAATTATTTTATGTCAGAATTGCGAGAAAAAGTCCCACGTCATTTGCGCCATCCACGACTCCCCGGCGGTATGTCCACCACCAAAGGTGACTATTTTTACCGGATACCCTTCGTCACAGCCTTGATAATCGTGGACTTTATACTGACCGCTGGAGGTGGGTATGGTTGTCGGATTATCGCATCCGTTGTCCTGTGCATGCGCGATCGCACAATATTTTCCACCCCGCTCTCCCATATATTCCCAGGGGCAGGTACCATCGTTCATGCCGGTTGTCTGCATATAGGCAATGGGCTGATGTTTGTTTTCAGGAAGCCAGATATTATAATTAGCCGGAGCATAGCAGGCGACGGCGCGCAACTGTTGCTGATAACTCGTTGAGAGTGAGTAGGTGAACATTGCGCCGAAACTGAAACCGCAGGCGAAAACCCGTGCGGTATCGATACACAAAGTGTCTTTCATAAGCTTCAGAATATCTTCAAAGAATGTATGATGCTCTTGTCCACCCCAAGTACCACCTTGGTTTCCCTCAGGAGCAACGAGAATGGCATTGGTTGCAAGTGATCCCAACCCATAATAGTCATAGGCGCCGTCGGAGCGATAGTTTTTACCATCAATATCAGCAGAACTGGCACCCATACAGTGCATGCCGAATATCAGGCGGTATGGATTCGTCTTGTCATAATTACTCGGGAATCTTACTTCAACAATAGACGCAGGTTGTTTAGTTATATTTTGTTTTCTTTAGCTCTGATGTGAGAAAAAGACTCTTATACAATGTTTTATATAAAATTATCTTATTGGGAAAGAATGCAAAAAAACGGATAATGGGAACTGGGGGAAAAGATTTAATAATATTCCAAATCAAATAAGAAAAATGTCTGCACCGCTGATTGTACCTGATGGAATCGATTAAAACTATGATTAATTGGGAAATAAAAATACCATTTTTGGCATTGCCGTAAAAACCATAATTCAGAAATATTAACATGTATTTACTTTTATACTTTCCCGTTTTGGGCGGTTTAGTGAATTATGCTAAACATATTTATCCAATAAGTATCTGTTTCATAAGAGCTGGGTCTGCATTATCCTTCTTTTAAAAAAAA
>JAAYEB010000116.1 GCA_012728995.1 Fibrobacter sp.
AGATATTTGCTGAATTGTGAATACCTGAAATGATTTTAATACCTTCTGGAGGTTTGATGTCTTCAAAAAAGCTGCATATTGAGTCTCATCCTGTTATAAAAAATTCTACTTTGATAATCGGGTTTTCAGGCTGGATGGACGGTGGAGAGGTATCAACTGGAGCTGTAAATTACCTTGTAGATAACTTTGATGCCCAGGAGTGCGGTTCAATTGAACCGGAAGATTTCTATATCTATAGCTTTCCTGGTGATATGGAAATTTCCGAACTGTTCAGGCCATTTGTTAAAATTGAAAATGGTATTATAAAGACATATGAACCCCCGGAGAGTAAATTTTTCTTTGTACCTGAAAACAATCTTATTCTTTTTACAGGCAAAGAACCTAACCTCTCATGGATTGATTATGCAGACTGCATGTTTTCTTTTTGTAAACATTTTTCAGTTTCCCGAATCTATTCAATCGGCAGTGTAGCAGGCTTGACACCACACACACGGGAACCCAGGATTTCCTTTAGTACTTCTGATCAAAATTTCAGGGATTTCCTTCAAAATACCGGTTTACGTCCGAGCAACTATGACGGTCCGGCAAGTTTTGTAACCTATCTGACCTCACGTGCAGCTTCAGAAAATATAAAAATGGCAGGTCTTATTGCAGAAATCCCTGCCTATATTGAAGGATACAATCCCCGCTGTGTAGAGACATCCGTTCGCCTATTAGCACGTCTTCTGGACCTTAAACTTGACCTTGAAGAACTCCAAACAATTTCAGAACAGTTCGAACATAAAATCACAGAGCTTGTTCAAGAACAGAATGAACTTGCAGAAAAAATAAAAGAACTGGAACGGGATTATGATCGTGAAGCTTTCGACAGAGAAATGGGTAATCTCAAAAACTGGCTTCGACAGCAGGGATTAAGAGCAGATTAATCAATCGTAAATATATACACCTGGTGTACTCACTTGGGATTTATCATCATCAATGATTTTTCTATAGAAATGTGCAACAGATGTATTGATATACGGTGATAACCAGAAAAAACCTATACCAAAACTCAGAACGCACAATAATCCCCAACCAATAAAACTCAGAAAAAGTAAAAATAATTCTGTTTTGTGTCCCTGCATCAGTTCTTTGCTTCTGCTGATTGCATCACCTGAAGAAACCTCCGGGTTATCTGCAAGAATATAAAATATCAAAGAATAAGAAAGCGCAGCAATAATACCAGGAATAATGAAAAGTATGGACCATAATACTATATAGAGTATCATAAGCAAATTCGTGATACATGAACGTTTGAAATCCTTAAAACCATAAAGCAGATCTTCTATCCGCGCTGAGCGGTTCCTGGAAATATTCAAAAAGAAAACTGTTATACCCAAAGTAAATGGCCCGGATACCACCAGTGATATAATCCACCCCAAAGCAGGTATTGAATAAACTCCTGAAGACAGAATACCGAAAACAAAAACGGCAAGGGCGCTGCGGTTCCATTGTCCATGAAGAGAGGCTTTAGCCTTTTCTTTTACAGAACCTGATGGCATGTAGCGCGAAGAGATTGGAGCATCATTCATCGATTCTGTCATTAAAACCTCCCGAATTATTCTATTTAAGACCAGAGGAGTAGATCCGGAAAAGAAGTACTACGTTCAAATTAAACCATGCAATTTTGAAATGCAAATCAGTTAGCGAGAATGTTTTCCTCTTTTTTACCCGGTTTACTGTTTATACAACCTGGAAAGACAAGAATAATACGCGTACCCTTGCCCACAGAACTGATAATTTCCATATTTCCGCCATGTTCCTTTACAATACTATTGACCATTGTAAGCCCTATTCCCGTTCCATTGGAACCTTTTGTAGTAAAGAAAGGCTCAAGACATTTTGACCGGATTTCTTCTGCCATACCTAACCCATCGTCTTCAACTGATAAAGAAACGTATTCGCCCCGGTTTTCAGTAATTATTTTAATGCGACCACCCTGAGGCATCGCATCAAAAGCATTAATTATCAGATTAAGCACTATTTCATAAAAGCTTGACAATGATGCGAAAATCAGGACATTTTCACCAGGTTCAAACCCTATTTCGACATTACCACGATTTTTCTGACTGTTCCCCTTTAATCCGGTTTCTACCAGTTTAATAACCTCCTTGACTGTTGAGTTCATGTCAACCATATTTCTATCATCACCGGATATGGTAATGCGGGAAAAATTCTGCATACGCCTGATTATTTCTGTGCCATATTGCACGGCTGATCTGATCAGCTCCAGATTCTGTTTAACAGATTCTGGACAACCGGATGATTCACTATGAATCAGATCCAAACCGCTTGTTACAGGAGTCAGCATGTTATTGAAATCATGGGCTATGCCGCTTGCCATTTGCCCGATAGCATAAAGCCTCTCCCGCTTTATTG
>JAAYEB010000117.1 GCA_012728995.1 Fibrobacter sp.
CTTTTTTGTTTTTTAGTACGAACCGGTTTGGGAGGGTGGTTATAAATCTGGGTTTCAGTATAAATTAAAAAACCAGCTTCTTTAATGATGAAACCATTTTGAAGATAGCCTGTTACAAATTCCAAACATGGACAGCTTTCTTCTAATAACTCCTGTATCCTTTCTGCGTGTCCCAAATTATTACACAATAAAATGCTACGTAGGTTCTGATTGTTTATATTTTCAGTTAAAGCGTTAATATCCCTTGGGAATTGTGGCTGCCCGGTAACATCAACATTGAATATAACTGTATCATTGGGGATATCTATTGTATCCAGGTATATAGTATCAAACAAACTAAGATCATCATTTATTTGCTTTGAGTTGTATAAAAGTTGATCCGGATTGGATAAAAAAGGGCTGTAAATATCTGCAACACGTTCCAGGTGTCTTTGATAATTTTGTCTGGATTCATCCAGACGACGATTTAATGGAATAATATCATCCCATACAACTACTGTGTTATCAGAAAGATAATCAAGTATGGAAGCATGAGATGGGTCGAACCAGTGTAAAAACCATTCCGCACCCTCAAAATCCCCAACGGTTTTCCATTGATGTTCAAATTTATGAATAACCATTTTATCTTCATTGTTATTCTCACAGAATTCGAACATTTTAATTATTGCATTTTCAGCTTTTTCTTCAGAGAAACAGAACTCTTTCATTGGAAATATGTTGATAGATTGACGAAACTGAAGAGATCTTTGAGAAAAAACATCAAAATCCCTTACTGAATCAACACTGTCACCCCAGAATTCAATCCTGACAGGATTGTCGACTAAAAAAGGATAAATATCAACAATACATCCCCGAACACTGTAAGTACCAATATCAGAAACCTGGTTTTCCCGTCTGAAACCGCTTTCATTTAACCACTCTGAAAGTGTATTTATTGACAATTCATCCATCGGGCGAATACGAATGATCTTATTAAAAAGATCCCTGCGATGCGGGATCTTTTGCATTAATGTTGTATAAGGAGCAACGATTATTTTTTTTGATCCCTCCAGCAACATTGATAGCACCCGAAAACGTGCTTCAACTGTAGGACCAAATGGTGATTTCATATTATATGGGATTGCATCACGTGATGGATAAAGAAAAACTTCGCTTTTTCCTACAAAAGAAGCAATTTCATCAACCAACGTTTCAGCATGCTTGCTGTTCTCTGTTAAAACAAGAATCGGTCTGTTTGATTGTCGGAAAAGGTCACTTATCATTAATGAATCACTGGAACCAGCTAATCCCTTGAAACATCCCTGATTTGGAGAGTTTGCAACCCAGTTCCTGATACCAGGAAATGACAATGAAGACCAAATGTTTGATAAATGATCTATTTTCATATTAACATATATTGGGTTTTTGCGTTGGGAGATATTTGGAGGATTATGAGCTAGGAAGGATTCGAACCTTCGACTCTCGCCTTAAAAGGGCGATACTCTACCACTGAGTTACTAGCCCATCATTTGAATCTCTTCAAAGATGTAAAAAATAATAAACAAATCTTCTATAAGCAATATGTTTTCCAAATATCTCAAATTCATTTTTAATAAATTCGATTACCCCTCTATACTATTGTTATTAAAAACCTATATGAAGACAGGTACAGTTTGTTTCGGATAAAAACAAATTTTCAAGAAAATTTAATGATTTAAATTCCCGATGTATGTCCAGATGATAACGGCAATAAGAGACTGCTAAACGGGTTATTCGAAGCAACTCAGCCGAACCAAAAGCCGGGATGTTATCATATTGTAAAATGGAAGAGGCAAGTACATATAACAATCTTTCGGGTATTAAAAAATCAGAATTCCTGAAATCATTTTTACAACAATTTCGACACGAAATACCACCTTTATTAATAAGAAGGTAACTACTTTCTTTTACAGGTGTTCCACAATAAATACATTGAGAGAAATCCGGTCCGAATCCAGAAATATCAGCGAATTTTAAAAAAAATCGCCAAAGAAGTATGTATAAAATGTCAATTTCAGATAATTGTTCCAACTGTGATAAAAATTTTAATAAAATAGAATACAATTCTTTTTGAGGATTATAGTTAATAATTGAAGTAATAATAAGTTCAAATGTAATATCACGAATAGCAGTTTTTTGCAGGTTATTTCTGATACCCGGAAAAAAATCTATAATATGAATATTACTGACAGTATTAATATCTCTGTTGTTTTTTAAATATACAGTCAAGTTAATATGAAAACCTCTTTCAAGAGGCTCTCTACGGGATTTAAGCTTTTTTACACCTTTGGCAATTCCTGTAATTAATCCATATTCAGGTGAAAACAGTTTTAGTATACAGCTTGTTTCACGGTACGGGGTAACATTGAGAATAATTGCAGAGGTGTTGTTAATACTCATTAATAATTAGTCCCGAGGATCGGAAATAGCAGTTTTTGAAGAATTTTTGTTAAACATTCTGATCCAGCTCCAGTTTTTAGAGGACATCGGTTTGCCTTTTGGTGAATGATCTGAATTAAGTATACCTCCCGACATTACCAGCTTAATTGCAGCTTCAACAGGTATATTTAGA